>JAFGTK010000072.1 GCA_016934135.1 Deltaproteobacteria bacterium
ATTCAAATGCCTCTTTGAACCCCAGCACTCTGGTCTGATCCTTATACCCCCGTTTGTTGGTGAAGTGCATATCAATGACCTCGACGGTAAAATGTGTTTTCATCTCCTGCTGTATCTTCCCCAGCTCTTCTTTGGAGAGTTCCCCTATGAAGAAGGAAAAATGCTCGGGATCATACCCCTTGTTCGAAAGGGTCTGGCCGGGACTGAGACCTGATATCAGTGTCGCGGGATGAATCAGTTCAAGCACCAGAGACGATGTTGTCGGCAGCATAATGTCACCTATAACGGGTTTGTAGGTTATATCCGTTATGATGCGGTCGGAATTGTTCTTTATGGAGAAGAAAAAAAACACCTCTGCAAGGGCCGAGGATGAAGGGAAGATCTGAGCGTCAACCCCGACAATGGTAATTGATACGGATTTCAGATAGGTATTCCTTAAGGATGTGAATTTCTCTGAATAGGTGTCCTTCTTTTCCTGTTCAAGGATGGCTGCTTTATCCGCTTGTTCTTTAAGAAGATCGATCTGATAGTTCTTATTGAGTTCCTCCATTGCTGTGTCAAAACGGGTCTTTAAGTGCTCCAGAACGGTTGAGGTGCCTTGTGATAGGAGGTATACCTGTGAAAACCCCGGAGATACCTCAAGCTGAAGTTTTGCCGCAGGTGCAATACCTGGAAAGAAAAATACGATACAGAGTATGGTGATGAATGATCGCATGGTCATGTTCCCCTTTAATCAGTAATCACGGTTCGTGAAAAGGTATGGAAAAGATAAAGGTGGAACCTGTTCCTTTCTGGCTTTCCACATCTACCCATCCATCGTGTGCATTTGCTATATACTGAACCAGAGCAAGCCCCAGCCCGGTACCATTGTCCTTTGTGGTGAAATACGGGTCAAATATCCGCCTGGCTATCTCCTGAGGGATGCCGTATCCCGTATCCTTTACCAAAAGCAGGAAGTTGTCTTTTATCCCCATAAGGGAAAGTTCGAGTGTGCCTCCTGAAGGCATTGCATCTTCCGCATTCTTGATAAGATTTATCAAAAGCTGTTTGAATTGTCCACGGTCGATCATGATATTCGGTAATCTGTCCGGGCATGTAATCGATGATTCAATGTTTCTTCTGCTGAGTTCCGGAAGCAGCATGGACAGGACCGCGGCTGTTTCCTTTTCGGGATCGACCGGTTGTTTTTTCGGATGCGGCAGCCTGGCATAAGAGAGGTATTCATCGGTTATCTGGGAAAGCCGGTCGATCTCTTTCTGGATTATATGCAGAAGCTCTGATGCTTCCTCTTTATCTCCGCCTTCGCCGAGTTCGTCCTCGAGCAGTTCCGAATGGAGAAGAACAGAGGTAAGCGGATTGCGGATTTCATGTGCCACATGGGCTGACATCTGCCCTACTGCGGCAAGCTTCTCCGCCTGAATGAGCTTTTCAGTCAGGGCCTTTTTGTCTGTGATATCTACTGCATACTGAACAACATAATCCACTTCGCCCATAGAGCCGAACAGAGGTATGGCACTGATATCAAAGAAAAAGGGTTTGCCCTGGATCTCTACCCTCTTGTCTCTCACGCTGATGATACTGCCTGATCTGAAACATTTTTCAACGATATCCAGGTGGCAGATACGTTCTTCTTCAGGAAAGTCTATGGAACAGTGTTTGTCTATAATATCCGATCGTTTTTTACCGTAGAGATCGCAGAGTCTCTGGTTTATATCGGAAATGGTGAAGGCGGAATCGATCATGACAAGATAATGCGGTACGCCGTTGAAGATGGTCTCGAGTCGTTTGTGTGCTATCAGTACCCTTTCAGCCCATTTATTTCTTTCCGATGCGGTCGCCCTTGCCTTGTTGATCCTCAACAGCACGAGGGTTGCTATGATAACGAAACCGATACTCGCCGATCCGAGTATCAGTGTATTCCTGAAGGTATCGCTCATGAGGTAGATGACCTCGCTGTACGGCGAGGTAGCTACAGTGATCCATCTCCTGTTGAGGAAATGCACCGATGAGAATGCCAGGAGTTTTTTTGTCGGCAGGTTGCTCGGATAATGAGGGAAGATTAATTCATACATGCCATCGTTTTTAAGCTCCATTCCATGCCTGATATCCTGTATCCCTGAGATGTTGTATCCTTTCTTCTCCATGTCGAGTACCATGTCATAGAGATTCAGCCCGAGCCATTTGGGATTGGGATGATATAGGATCATACCGGTCTCGTCCACCAGCCATGCATACCCGGATTCGGACGGCCGTATAGGCGCTACATAATGCGCTGTTATGTTTGCAAGGTCTATGGCGCATCCTATAACCCCATGGAATTTGCCGTCATCTCCCTTGAGCGGAAAGCTGATGATAAAGGTCTCGAAACGGTCGGGAATATCCTGATATTCCTCACCGCCGATCATAATGATGTCCGATACAAAAGGAACCCCCAGTTCCTTTGCTACCCGGAAGTAGGTCCTGAAGCTGAAGTCTTTGCCGTCCACTCCCGGGAGTATGTGCTGAGGGTGGTGGAACGTCATAATGCCGGAGGCGTCTTCCCAGAACACGAACGCCACCTTGTTCTTCAACGAACGGTATGCATTTTCCAGCCCTGTCCTAATTGCCTTGGGATCGCCATTGGATATAGGGGCTATATATGTGGTCAGGCTCAGGATATTGGTGATATCATTCATATACTGCTCGATCCCCATGGCTGTCTGCTGGGCGAGCAGGCCCTGTTCCCTGTTGAACTGTTTTGCCATTTCCCTCTCTACACTCCTGTACGAGTAGAGGGCAAAGAGCACGACAAATCCAAGGACAATGATACTGCCCATCCAGATCAGGATTTCCCAGCTCGTTTCCTTGATATTGACAGTATGTCGCTTCATGTTTTTGTTTTATCCCTGTTCATCGGACCCCTTCAGATAGATATCATTTTCTATTTTGTCCGGTATCTCGGATATATGGCCGAGAATATCTGTTTTTTCCAGAGCAAACAAAGGGCTGATCTCTACCTTTATATCTTTGCTGACCTTTATCCCTGCTTCTTCAAGCCATGAGCGATACAGGGCACTCTGCATTTCTCTGGAGCTTTCAAGCGAGTCCTCTCCCGTCATATTCTTTACCGGTGCAAACTCCTCGTCCCTCAGCACTTCGAGTGTTATGGTCTTTTCTGCAAGGGGCAGTGCATCAAAGATAAATGTCTCGAACTTTATTCCCTTTTCTTCGACAGGATTTCCGTTACTGTTCAGTGTCGGTATCGTCTTGTCCGCATGATGATAGGGCAGCAGCAGACCTTCCTGGGTAAAGGTTTCGGCAAAGTCTCTCCTGATCATATGGATAGCGAGGTTACCGGCCCAGTAAAGCATCTCTTCCATCTCATCGGTTGCATAGCGCATATCGTCACTCATATCGCTGTATTCGATAACCTGTGTCTTTCCATTCACCTGGGCGATTACGCCTACCTTTTCTTCATAGCTGAGTTTTCGTGTCACCTTTGATGACATATCCGCTATGCTGCGATTATGCAGACCGACAAAGAGCGGATCGCAGACCCTGACAAGGGGATTGTCCACCTGGAAATAGAAAATCTCTTCGATATCCCTGCTCTTCATAATGTCCAGGCATCCGTTTTTCTTGAGCGCCGAGAAGGTGCCTCCATGGCCGTCCGGGTTCATGAAAAGGCCGCCTTCCCGGGAAAGGAGGAATTTCCCCTCAGGGGTAATTGAGGGAAGCATGCCCTGCATAAAGAAATGTACATGGTTTTTATCCAGCCCGAAATAGTCATTGACGCTGAAGTATGTTTTTGTCTGTGCATCATTGGTCCGGGAGGTCATTATAAAGACCGGGATGGTTGTGCGATATTTTCTGCACAAGGCGAGAAGCTTTTGTGAATGAAGGCAGAACAGGCTTTTAGAACTTAGCGGAGCTACTTCAACAATTCCTTTGGGTGCATCGATGCCGAGACGGGAACCTTGCCCCCCGGCGACGATCAGGGCAGCAATCCTGCCCTGCCTGATCAGATCTTCTCCATGTTCACGGTACAAGGCCGCCTCTTCAGTGTAGGTAAATGAGGCGGGGACTACAGATGCGGGTTCAACGGATATCTTTTCCTGTTCTTTAAAGAGATGATCTCCTTTGACGAGTTTCATGACAAGCGAGATATCCACCTGATCGAGATCATCGCGCAGCATGTCAGGAGAGATGAACTCTGCTGAATGTTCAAGAAGTTTTGCGATATGGTCCTGGCCTATTTCCCGCAGCCTTTTTTCGAGCATTCATAATCTCCTTGATCCTTTTCTCAAAGCCTTCTCCTTTTGGGATATACAATCTTTCATCGGCAATGCTTTCGGGCATATAGTTAAGGTCCAGAGACCCCTGCGGGTCATCATGCGCATAAATATATCCTTTTGCATAGCCCAGATCCCGCATGAGCCTCGTAGGTGCATTGCGAAGATGCAGGGGCACCCCGGGGGTACCGGTTTTTTTTATCAGTTCCCTGACACGTTTCTCTGTCAGATACAAGGCATTGCTTTTGGGTGCGCACGCCAGATATACTGCTGCCTGGTACAGTGCAAGTTCCCCTTCCGGGGACCCCACTGCAGTGAAAGCGTCCCGTGCACTTATAACGAGGCGCAGTGCATTTGGTTCCGCCATGCCGATATCCTCACTGGCGATACGGATCATTCTCCGCAGGATAAAGAGGCGGTCCTCTCCTCCCTCAAGCATCCTGCCCAGCCAGTAAACGCTTGCATCTGCATCGCCTGCGCGGACACTTTTATGAAAGGCCGAGATAAGATCATAATGATTTTCCCCTGAGCGGTCATGATACAGCGGCCTGTCAGCCAGGCTCTGCAGGTCGCTCAGATCGATGATATCCTTGTCGATGGTTGTTGCGGCAAGCTCAAGCAGGTTCAATGCAGCACGTGCATCCCCATGGGCTGATTGTGCAATGGTGTGAATGCACTCGTCGGTAAAGGTTTTCTGCAATGATATCATCAGGGGATCAAAGGCAATAGCGCGAAGCAGGATATTCTCAATATCCCCGGATTCAAGCGCTTTGAACACGATAACCCTGAGTCTTGAAAGCAGTGGAGAGGTGACGGAGAAGGAAGGATTCTCAGTAGTAGCACCAATGAGGATAATAGAGCCGTTCTCTACAAAAGGAAGCAGAGAATCCTGCTGGACCTTGTTGAAGCGGTGTATCTCATCGATGAAAACAATCGGGGTCAGCTGTTTTGATCCTGCCTGGCCGGTAACCTTTCTGATTTCCTGTATACCGCTGGTGACAGCGCTGATAGCATAGTATGAATCAGGGTGATGCTGTTCGATAATGCCGGCGACACTGGACTTGCCGGTGCCGGGAGGACCCCAGAGCATTGCTGATGCTTTTTTCCCTTCAATGAAGTTCCTGATAAAGACCGCGGCCTCTTCCTGGCCGATAAGCTCGTCGACCGTCACCGGCCTCAGTCTGTATGCAAGGGGTGGAACCTGTTTTTCCATGTGAATATATATAGCATAAATTCACAGACAGAAAAAATTTATAAAATGTAAAGAAAGTGGGTTAAGTAATTCCAGGAGGTGTCGATAGATAATAATAGGTTCTTCAAGATTCATTCCCCGTAGAACCTCCTCATATGTTTGCAGGTCATAACTGGCCTGCTTTTTTTTTA
>JAFGTK010000342.1 GCA_016934135.1 Deltaproteobacteria bacterium
CTCTGCTGTTGTACGGGTTCGCTGTAAGCGACACGCTTTGTTATCAGCAGATTGCGTCCCTCATGGTCAAAGATGCTCCAGCGTGCCACCAGGGAGGCGCTGCTTGAGAGGCTGCCGTCAAAGCGGATAATCTCCAGGGCAATCCGGTAATCAATGTGCATGGATCCTTTCCATGGGTGTATGGCAAAGGAATCAGGATCCAGCAGCCCAATAAGATTTTCTACAAGCACTCGGGATATGTTTTCATCAAGCGGCTCTGCCCACTTGTCGAAATCCGCAAGATCAAGCTCGTTTTCACTGATCCGTGTAATGATCTGCGGGCGGTTCAGGTATTGCGGGAGTTCGACCGGGCCGATCCCCAGCGAGATACATCCCGGTTCTGTCAACTGTGCCTGCATATGCCCGGAAGAATGAAGCGGGCTCAATAGATAAAACCTCGAAGGCGGCGTGCCGGCGCATCCTGCCAGGAATATGGTCAGTACGGCGAGTATTAGGATGCCGGGTCTGGATACTGTAAAAATCATATTGTTATCTCCCTTCTGATCCTGATTTCCCTCGTATTAGCGCTTCGGGATGCCTTTCCAGATAATCCGTCCATGCGCGTATCGAACGGGCGGCTGCAGAGAGCTCCTCAAGGGTCCTGGTCAACTGGTATATCAGGGCCGAATCTCCCGAGGTGATATTCTCGATCGAGCCGAAGGTCTTTTCTGCCTGCAGCATGGCATCATGAGCCGCCTTTGCTGCTAGATCGATGTCGGACTGGAGTGTTGATATCTGTTTGTCGAAATTGCGTACGAATTTTTGTGCATCGCTCACTGTTATCTGAATGCCTGAAGCTAGAGGGTCTATTTTTTCCTCGATACCCTTTATCAGCTGCTGAAGATCCTTTATGGTCTGGTTCATGGTCTTGAGGCTCTCTCCCAGTTCCGGCGAATTTACTGCATGGTCGATGCCTTCAACCGCTGAAAGGAGTTTGGTTATAAGCTCATCAAGAGGCAGCTGAACCAGTGTATTGGTAAACTCTTCAAGGCTTGACGCAATGGTTGGGATCTCTGGATATCTGGTGTCGGAATTTACCAGCTTTACGGGCTTTTCAGGGTGAAAATCGAGTTCTATGATCAATTGTCCTGTAATGAGATTCTGCAGCTTGAGCTGTGCCTTCAGCCCCTGTGTTGTCAGTGTCTCGATGTACTTTCCGGGATTTATCTTCTTTTTAGGGCTTGTTATGCTGCCGGGGTCGAGTTCAACCAGGACAGGTATGTGGACCGAGGCCGAGTCGGGTTCGAACCGGAGAGAGATATCCGTTACCGTGCCTATCTTCACTCCTCTGAACACCACAGGTGCACCGACACTTAGGCCCTTTACAGAACCCTCGAAGTACATGACGAACACCGGGTGTTTTGTGAAGATCCTTACGCTGCTTAATATGGAGAACCCGATGACGACCAGGGCTACAGCGCCTAGTACAAACAGACCGGTTGCGATTTTACTTGGTTGTTTTTTTAACATGTCTTCACCCTGGAGATCTGTATTTTCGATGAAAGTGCGCTCATACGTATAGCTCCTTTGCTCATTCTATTATGAACAGGGTTTCCCGCGCGTAAGGAAACTGCATACATTTGTATCCCGGGATTTGCTCAGCAGTGCCCTGGGGTTGCCGGTTGCGGTCATGGTCCTGGTCTCAAGGTCGAGAAAGATCGAATTGTCTGCAATGGCAAAGATGCTTTCCAGATCATGAGAAATGACCACTACCGTGGTCTGCAGGCTTTCCCGCAGTTCGAGGATGAGATCGTCGAGGACCCTTGCACTTACAGGATCAAGCCCGGCTGACGGTTCATCAAAGAAAAGTATGTCAGGGTCAAGTGCCATGGCCCGTCCAAGGGCAGCCCGTTTGATCATTCCGCCGCTGAGTTCTGAAGGATAGAATTCTTCGAAACCTGTCAGGCCGACAAGCGAAAGCTTGAAGGAGACAATCTCGCGAATCTGTGCAGTGCTGAGATTTGTATGTTCTTCCAGCGGCAGTGCAACATTCTCGGCTAAAGTCATGGAACTCCACAAGGCCCCTTTCTGATACAGGATACCGACGTTTTCCAGGATCTTGTTGCGCCTGTTCTGGGACGATTCCCAGAAGTTTACCCCGTTGTAGAATACATCTCCTTTAACAGGGGGCATGAGCCCGAGCATGATCTTCATCAGGGTGCTTTTTCCGCACCCGCTGCCGCCCATAACCACGAAGATTTCTCCGCGGCGTATGGAGAAGCTGATGTCCTTCATGACGACATAGTTACCGTAAGCCAGGGTGACGTCATTCACCCTGATATGTGGATCGCCCTGCATGATCTGTGTGTCCGTCTGTGTCATCTTTTATATCCGGAATGCATTGGTAATGACGGCAAATATGCCGTCGGCTAAGACGATCAGAACGATCCCGGTTACAACCGAGGACGTGGCTGCATCCCCTACCGCTGAAGCGCTTCTGCCGCAGTGCATGCCGTAGAAGCATCCTGAAATGGCTATCAGAACGGCAAAGACGGCACTCTTGATGATCCCGATGGATAAGTGAGTGATGCTCAGTGCGTTCAGTGTCTGATCATAGTATTGGTTCACCGGCAGGTCGAACATGCCGATGCTTATGACTGCACCCCCTAAGATGCCCACAATATCCGAATAGACGCACAGGAGTGGCATCATGAGCACCAGGGCGACGATGCGCGGTATGACAAGGAATTCCATTGGCGAGATTCCCAGTGTCTTGAAGGCATCGATCTCTTCGTTCACCTCCATGGTTCCTAGTTGTGCTGCATAGGCGGCACCGGTCCTGCCCATCATGATGATCGCAGTCATCAGGGCGCCCATCTCCCGGGCCATGGCAATTGCAACTACATTTGCAATATATATCTCAGCCCCGAAGATCCGCAGCTGTACTACACCTACAAAAGCCACAATTATGCCCACAAGGGCGCTGATCAGTGAAACAATGGGAAGGGCCTGTACGCCGCACTCCCAGATGATAAGCGCAAGGTCTGAACCGCGGAATCTGGCCTTTGCCATAAACAGCCTGAAAAGGGCTGAGCATGCCTCTCCGATAAAGTCGAGCATTTCGGCTGAAGAGATTATGATTTTGAGCGTACCTTCCCCGATGCGGGCCAGGAATGACTCGGCGGGGACATTTAACTGAACCTGTTTTTTATCAAGGTTGTCGCAGGCAAGCGTAAGGAGCCTCTGAACACCTCTGGGAAGCCCGTCTCTTTCTACGGAAATCCCGGAGGTTGAGCATATATCGATGATCCTGATCAGGAAGGTGAGAAGGGTGCTGTCCCAGCTGAGGAGCCTGCCCGAATCGAAGATAATACGACTGATTGTGCTGTCTGCATCGATCCTGTCCTGCACTTCTTTAGCGGATGGCGATTTTCCCCCGATCTCCCAGAAGCCTGAAAGCTCTATGAGCAATGTGTTTTTTGCCGGCGTCGAAAAGCTTATGGTGCCGGGTGGCTGTTGTATTATTTCCGGAATGCTCATATACACACACAAATTGCTTCTATAGACCCTTTTGTCATGGCTTGAGAATCCTTCCTTTTGATCTCAATCCGATATAACATTCTAATTAAAAAGCACTTTACAGTAAAAAGATAATGGTATTTTGCTGAAAAATCAAATGGAAACCTTTTGTGTAGAGTCTCCCTCTGATCATATGCTCATAACATTTTAAAAAAATTAAGTACATCGATGGTTTTTCTGTAATTATTTCTGTTGATATTTACATGGATTTGTCTCATATATTCGTGCGGATTTATGTGAATGGCTTGAATCTCTTAAGCCTGTACAGAATCACAGCACGAAAGGCGAAGATTATGAGTGAAATAAATCCGTGTCTGAGTTGCGGCGCATGCTGTGCATACTACCGCGCATCGTTTTACTGGGCCGAGGCCGATGATGCCACACCTGGCGGAGTCCCCTCACATATGACGGAAAAGCTGAATGATTTCAGAAGGGTTATGATCGGTACCAACCAGAACAAACCCCGTTGTATCGCCCTGGCCGGTGAGATCGGCAATGCCGTGTTCTGCTCCATCTATGAAAACCGATCCTCGGTGTGCAGGGATTTCGAGCCGTCATGGTCTGGCGGCAGGCCCAATGAACGTTGCGACAATGCAAGGATTGCATGGGGGCTTTCCCCTCTTGAACCCAATATTGACAATGCTCCGGATAATCTCCCAAGGGCGGCATGACGGTCTTTTGATATATCGATGAAACAGGATATCCTTGCCTATATAATCAATTCTTTGGGCAATTCTTCGCCCTGCAGTCCCTGCAGATATCAAGTTGACTCTATACGGAAGAGAGAGAAATCTTTATACTCTGTAATATGATGAATCGCCCTGTTCGCAGGCACGCATAAAAGAGGCTGTGATGGAATTAAAACGACAACTGGGAATTTACGATGTAGTCAGCATCTCCAGCGGGGCCATGCTTTCCGGCCTCTTTATACTTCCCGGTCTGGCCTATGCCATCACAGGCCCAGGTGTACTGGCCTCATATATGCTCGCCGCGCTCCTGGCCCTTACCGGCATGTTGAGCCAGGCGGAACTGACCTCTGCCATGCCCAAGGCGGGTGGTGCATATTTTTTTGTGTCCCGCAGCATGGGGCCTTCGGTAGGGACGGTATACGGTCTGATCACCTGGCTTTCACTGTGTTTGAAGAGCGCAATGGAGCTGCTTGCCGTCACGATCTTTGCA
>JAFGTK010000073.1 GCA_016934135.1 Deltaproteobacteria bacterium
ATATTCGGACAAGATACAGAAAAATTGTATCGAGAAGATCATAGGCGGTTCCATCCCTGCTGAGGATTATCTGTGCCCGCAAATCCTGGCTCTGTTTGAAAAAGACCTTTATGCCCTGAAACAGGATCCTTTTTCCATGCGCGAGATGATGTATTCGACATCCCTCGAGCTCTTCGAAGCCTTGGTCTCCAGAATGAATGCATTCATCGATGAACAAGAGGCGATTATCGAGAGACATGCCGATGATTTTTCCACAAGGGATATCGAGGCCATGTCGCGATCACTCATCAGCCTCAAGGATGTTACCTGGGGACTGAATGAAGACCTTCTGAAAAATCTGATAAAGATTATTGAACTGTCCGGCGCAGACGCCATGCTGTCTATGGAGGCCTTTGAGAAGTACGTCAGGATCAACCTCATCCTGAACGGCCTTGACCGTCTGGAGGTTCGGGGAAGGGATTCCTGCGGGATTCAGCTGGCCGTGACCTTCATGGACAATAATGAACTGAAGGAGGTGCTGCTCAAGATCAAGCAGGAGGGATTATATGAGGAATTCATTGGGCGGTGCCGCCCTGCAGATGTGTGGAACAGATCTGTTCATGTTTCTCCTGGAGCGCTTATCTTTACCTACAAGACTGCGCAGGTTACCGGTGATCTGGGAGACAACACTGCAAAACTCAGGGAATTCATACGTACGGATCAGATCTTGAGAACGGTTCTAGGTTGCCCGAACGATTCCCAGATGTACATGGCACATACCCGCTGGGCATCTGTCGGGGCAATCAACGAGGCGAACTGCCACCCACTCAACAATTTCAGTGCAGAGAGCAGACCGGACCAGCAATGGGATTTTTCCCCGCTGAACAAGACCTATCCGTACTATGGAAAAGGGCCCTGGACAATCAATGTCGTGCTCAACGGGGACATCGATAATTATGCCCTGCTCAGAGATTCTCTGGAAAACGGGCAATGCCACATTGATTCACGCCTTACCACGGATACCAAGGTCATCCCGCTCCAGATTGAACGATACCTGTATGAGGGCCATGATCTGAAAGAGGCATTCAGAAAGGCCCTGACCGACTTTGAAGGTTCCCACGCCATAGCCATGCAGAGCAATCTGGAACCGGGAAAGATCTTCCTCGCGCTCAAAGGCAGCGGCCAGTCAATATATGTGGGGCTCTGTTCAAATCAGTATATCTTCTCATCGGAGATATACGGGCTTGTGGAACTGACCCGGAACTTCATAAAGATGGACGGTGAGACGCCAAGGATCCAGGGCGCTGAGTACACAAAAGGCCAGATCTTTGTCCTGGCCGACAATAACGGCCCGGGGTTAAAGGGTATTCAGGCACAGTACTATGACGGCTACCCCGTGAACCTTACCGAAGACGACATTATAAGTGCCGAGATAACCACACGGGATATTGACCGCGGGGCATTCCCCCATTATCTGCTCAAGGAGATTCTGGATGCGCCGTCTTCGGTGAGAAAGACCATGCGGGGCAAATACAGGCTTACAGGCAGTTCCGGCCTTGAGTTCAACCTGGATGACGATGTGTTTCCCCTCAGAACCAGGCAGTCCCTGACAAGCGGTAATATTCACAGCATCACTGTTGTCGGGCAGGGGACCGCTGCTGTTGCTGCTTCCGCCGTAGCACAGGCCATGGCCATCTATCTCAAAGGGAAAAAGATCATCGTGGAGTCACGCAAGGCCTCGGACCTGAGCGGGTTCTGCCTTGAAGACGACATGTCGGGCTCCCTTATCATTGCCATAACACAGTCCGGCACCACTACAGATACCAACAGGGCTGTTGCAATGGCAAAAGAACGCGGGGCACACCTCATAGCAATCGTAAACCGCAGACAATCCGATATCACGGGTAAGGTTGACGGGGTGTTCTATACAAGCGACGGGCGGGACATAGAGATGTCTGTAGCCTCTACCAAGGCCTTTTATTCACAGATAACCGCAGGCTACATACTGGCGCTTTGTATGGCGAAACTGCTCGGCACCATGTCTGATAACCGTATAGCCGGAGAATTGAAACAGCTCGAACAGGTACCATCACTTATGCACAGGGTGATCGAGAAGAAGGCTGCCATCAGGCAGTCTGCCTGGGACATTGTGAGAAGGAAAAAATACTGGGCTGTAGTGGGAAGCGGGACCAACAAGGTTGCCTCCGACGAGATCAGGATAAAGCTGAGCGAGCTGTGCTACAAGACCATATCGTCCGATATCGTGGAGGATAAGAAGCATATCGATCTGTCTTCCGAGCCGCTTATCCTTGTGTGTGCTGGGGGAACCCCGGAGATGGTACTGGAAGACATAGTAAAGGATGTGGCAATATTCAACGCGCATTCAGCCAATGTAGTGGTCATTGCCGATGAGGGCGAAAAAAGATTCAACAGGATCTCCGATTCAGTGATCTCCGTTCCCGTCTCATCCTTCCCGGTTTCCGTTATCATGAATACAATTGCCGGTCATATCTGGGGATACTACGCTGCATGCAGCCTCGATGCCCAGGCGCATTCGTTCAAGAAATTCAGAACCGGGATATCCGAAGTGGTACGTGAGCACGAAAAGAAGAAATTATCGCTCTATGAGAGTCTGGTGGATCTGGAACTCCACCGGACAGTAGACGATTTTTCCTCGATATTCAATTCATGGAGACGCTCCGGGGCACTGGCCACCATGAATGTCGAGACTGCAACAGATATTACCATGCTGCTCAAGTACGCAGTTGGAAAACTGCCCATAGAGGATTTCTGGGATGAATTCGGCGATATCCGTGTGTCTTCATCGCCGCTGGATATGCTTGATGCGAGCCTCGGCAGGGCAATTGAAGAGCTCTCCCGGCCTGTCGATGCGATTCGTCATCAGGCAAAGACCGTAACAGTAGGGACGAGCAGGAAGACCGAGGCGCCTGGAGGCCTGGTGTTCGAGACCCTCGATACGCTGCACTTCAGTGTCGAGAACATACCTGCAAAGGATGGTCTGCGGCTCAAAAAGCTGCAGGATGCAGTATTGCGTATCAACGGTTATACGCTCTACGAGGTCAGGGGGCTTGGCGAGAATGGAAAGCCTGTTGAGGGATCAACGCTCAAGGTTGTTGACAAGACCGGCCTTTCACGCACCATGCATTCACGTGTGGAAGCAACAGGTGCCCTTATGGGAACGAAAAAGACCATTGTGCGAACCGGGAAGGTATATGCAGGCGACGGAAAATCGGATAACGCATCCATCGTAATTATCCCTCTGATCGGGTCCGGCCGCATTGTAGAAAATCTGCTGCTGATGCATGTCGACTTCAATGACAACCTGAGTGTCGATCAGAAAAAGGACGTTCTGGGTGTGAAGTTCAATGACATAAACAATCTGATAAATGAATACAACATCGACTGGAACGACTCGTTCCTGGAAGGCCTTTCCATAAAATTCCTGCTGGGCGAGGATGTAGAGGTTATCGCCAAGGAGATAAAGGATTCTTTGCAATGAAGAAAATGATCGGGTGCTGCAATGCCTAAGAGAGAGGATCTGA
>JAFGTK010000343.1 GCA_016934135.1 Deltaproteobacteria bacterium
GTTGATAAAAAACTTGACGATAATAAATGGTCAGCGTAGATAACAATTACATAAACTAATTGTTATCTGGAGATCATGTGGCTGGACAGCAAAAAAAGGTAAGGGCTCTTCGAGGAGCAAACATATCTATCTATATCGATCATGAAAAACTGCTCTGTCTTGATGCACTTGCTGAAACAACAGGTCGAACCAGGAGTATCCTCGTTCAGTACATACTGGAATCAGCCCTTGAAGAAATGACTCTCATAGAGAGGAGCGATATCATACGCGTTAGTTTTGCAATTGCCCGTCTCCAGAAACTCTGGTGTTCGACGCTCGATGAGGTGCATGGACGGATCGACAGGCGAAAACTCAAAAAGAATTCTCGAGGCGTCAATATCTCTGTATGGCTCTCTCAGGAACTGATAGATGATCTTGAGAAGCTTGCCCCGGAGCTTGATGTATCCAGAAGCAAGCTGATCGACATGATCCTGGAGATGAGACTGAGGGATGTAAGATCTTTTACGGAAAAAAAGACCTTATCCGGTGATATCTTCCAGGGTATACTGAAATCAATGCTCAGGCAGAGCTGGAGAAAATCTTTTGCCCTGTGTGAGCAGGCCATGAAAGACGGCGAAATACATATCAGCCATAACCCGTTTACCGGATAAACATACCTCAGTCATGCTATAAGTGTCGCCTGATGTGCGCAATGTACCCGTAGGAGAAAAACGAGAAAATGATGATAGCAGTAAATAAAAAAATCAAAAATTACGAAAAGAGGTTGTAGAGGTCTATAAGTGGATCATTTTGATCAGATTAAGAGGATGTAGATGGAATTAAAAGCCCCGGCCATTCTTGTCGTGGATGATGAGCTTCTGAACGTGAAGCTGATGGTTCAGATCCTTCAAAAGGAAGAATACAAGATATCTATTGCCATGAACGGTGAAGAGGCCTGGAATCTGCTTCAGAAAACTCCTGAGGATTTCGATGCTGTTCTACTGGACCGCATGATGCCGGGCATAGACGGTCTTGAAGTGCTCAAGAGGATGAAGGAGCACGATGTTTTAAGCTCAGTGCCCGTGATCTTCCAGACAGCCATGACCGAGGAAGACGAGATACTTGAGGGTATTCAGGCAGGGGCATTCTATTATCTCACAAAACCGTACAGGAGGGAAAAACTCCTTGCCGTTGTAAAGACTGCAGTAACAGACCATGCCCAGTATAAATCACTGCTTGAAGATGCAAATCAGACCATCGATGCACTTAATCTCTTGACCAGAGGATGGTTTGAACTGAAAAGCCTTGATGAGGTCGACAATCTTGCAGCCTTGCTGGCAAAGATATGCCCGGAGCCGGACAAGGTGGTGCTCGGTTTGTGGGAATTGCTCATTAATGCCATAGAACACGGAAACCTGGGGATCACATATGAAGAAAAGTCTGAACTGCTTACAAATGATCTCTGGCGTGACGAGGTGAATCGAAGGATAAGGCTGCCTGAGAACAGATCCAAGAAGGTTGTCGTGGAATACGAACGCAGCAATGAAGAGATTTGCTTCCTTATCGAAGATCAGGGCAACGGGTTCAACTGGAAGCCTTTTCTTGAATTCAGCCCTGACCGGGTATTCGATACTCATGGCAGGGGTATTGCCATGGCTGGCAACTACAGCTTTGACCGGATCCAGTACATAGGAAAGGGCAATAAGGTCATGGCCGTTATCTGCTGCGATTCAAAACCTGGGTAATCCTAGGATAACGGCAGGATAAGAAAACACTCTCAAATAAGCACTTCCTGCAAAGACTCTGACTTGATTATGAGATAGAACTACCATATGTTCTTTATATGAATTTTTATATGAAATGGAAGGAATCCCTCATAAAGAAAATCTTTGCCGGCAGTACTATTATCAATACAAAAGGTGGGCCCGTTGAATATACCGTGGATGGAAACAGCGGTCCGTACGTTATGGTTATGCACGGAGCCCCCGGAGGATATGACCAGACAGCTGCATTGTTCGGCGATATGCTTGGCAAAGGTTTCAGGGTCCTGAGTTGGTCCAGACCGGGTTATCTCCGTACTCCATTGGAAGATGGTGCAACATTTGAGAAACAGGCGGATTTAGCCGCAGCCCTTATAGACAGCTTGGGAATTGATCGTATTGCAGTACTCGGTTACTCGGCAGGAGGGCCCTCGGCAATATATTTTAATGTCGCATATCCTGACAAGGTGTGGGCCCTCATCCTCGAATGTGCGGTTACCCGAAGATGGAGGATCAGTCCTGGTAATATCGAAGAGAAGATCTATTTCGGCCATCTGGTGTATGATGATGCATTTCTATGGGCGGCTGATGCTGCAGCGCATATCACACCCAGACTCATCGGTATGTCAACGATAGAGATGGAAAGCTCGCTGGAGCGGGATGAACAGAAAAAACTGATAGATGACATTATGGAGGATAAGCAAAGGGTTGAAGTGCTGAAGAATATGATAAAGAGCATGAGTCCTGCAGAGCTGCGCAGGGACGGCATAAAAAATGATATTGCACAACTTCACAGGATCAAAGATCTCCCTATGAAAAATGTTACCGCACCGACTCTGATAATCCACGGCAGCGATGATGCCGATGTCTCTGTAGCGGATGCGCAACTGGCAGCCACGAAAATACCCGAATCCGAGTTATATCTGGTGCCTGGAGGATTTCATGTCATGGCCCTGACAGATTCCATAGATCAGATAACGGGGGAAAGGGTTTCTTTCTTACAGAAGCATTCCCCCCGCTGAACCAGTTCATATATTGATAGATAATTTATAATGCGAGAGCTTTGCACAATTACCTATGCTGTCATTCCGGGCTTGACCCGGAATCCTTAAAAATCATTGATGAGACTGGATTCCCGCCTGCGCGGGAATGACAAATATGTGTAGTTTATTCTATTATGCAAAGGTCTCAACCCATAATCTTAAATAAAATGGACGACAGGCGGCTATAAAAGACTGGAAACAGAACCCCCATGACATGATCTGATATAAAAAAAGCCCCCTGATGCGGGGGCTTTAACGATATACATGCGTAAACCTATGCTGATATCGGATCTATTAAATCTTCATCCTGCGTTAAAGGATCTGTATTTGTTGTCGGTAAAGGCATGAAAACCGGGGTATGAACCGGGTCATATCATGGCGCAACCTGGCCCCCTGTCATGTCCTTGTTTTCCGGATTCTGTGCTTCTTCTTTTTTTGCCTTTTCAAGCGCATTCTGATAACCCATGGTGGTAAAATATATCGCCCGGTCAAAGAAAAGCACTACGCGATTATTCATCTCGACACTCTGATAGATATCGAAAGCTGATTTGAACAGATAGGTTTCCAGGATATAAAGCCACAGATATCTCTTTATCAACAGGAGCGCCATGACAACCTCATTAAGGGGAATGCCCTCTTTGAAACGCCTTCTCCCAAGCCTGGTATAGTGCTCCTTGAGGTCATCCCGTGGTGTATCTTTGCTGAGCCATGAACCCAGCTTGCTGTACACCTCGAATACACGTCTGTACACCTCTTTTTTATGCAGTTTATTGTAGGACACGGTTTCCTTCCTGCTGAGCATGTCCTTCAATACACGTTGCGACAATTCTTCCGCGTGATCCTGAATAAGTTCTACCAGTTTAGAATACATACATACCCCTCCTTGTCTCTTCTTGTCTGGGAGTCGAAGCCTTGTCCGATCATCTTCAGTGCCTATATAATAATATGAGCAGGGGCACTTCGTAAACTCCTTTGTGATGCCTGTGGGGATCTATCTGGCCTGTCTACGCCATAACTCTTTGAATATTAGATTGATACTGCACAGGAGATCGACATCAAATTATTTTTCCTATCTGAAAATAATGCCGTTTATCAATAATGTTTGTATTAAAGAACGTTAAATAACATATTATCCGGTATCTTGTACATCAATGTGGATGATAACGGGCCTGCAGCAGTATTCTTCTCAGGCATTTCCATGTATATGCTTGAGAATGATCTCGACAACCTCATCAGCGTTTGAGTCGAACTGCTTTTTTATTCTGACAGTCGCGCCTCTGGCTGCCTCGATCAGTTCTGATGCTTTTTTCTGCGCCTCCTGAACTATTCTTTCACGCTGCTTATCAGTCTCATCTGCCGGGAACTCTTCGGCATGTATTGTTCTTGATTGCCTTTTTGCATCCTCAAGGATCTCCCGTGCCTTGTTCCTTGCCTGGTTTATGAGGTCTTCGGCCTCACCCTCGATCGTGCGTATTGTGCTGAATATCTCTTCAGACATAGATGAGCTCCTTTTCTATCGGATTTTGATACTGATGAACCTTTACTTCGTCATGTTCTAAATGAAGACATACTGTGTGGTTGTCTTTAAAACACTGCGGACCGCATTTATCTGGGATCTGAACATTTTTAAGGAATTATCACGGAATAATAACGGCATACCGATAATCGAAGAGATCAACTTCGCCTCGATTCCATGTTTGGAGTGTATGATGATATCTCCCTGTTCAGACCGCACCTCCAGGATAATGGGAAGCAGCAGGAGGTCATATTCCTCTTCTTCTATAAGTTCTGAAAGGTATCTCAGCTCTTTTTTTCTGAAATGATGTTCAGTGCCGTCATTGCACAGCACATGCGGGTCAGACATGTTCAGAAGCTCGCTCAGGGATCTTCTTGCCCGCGGCA
>JAFGTK010000344.1 GCA_016934135.1 Deltaproteobacteria bacterium
AATGGTTATAACAGGACAGGATAACGAAATACTCATAAATCATGACTTGAGCAGTATAAAACAGGCGTGGAAGAGTACACTGGATTTATAATATGGCACAGGTAAAGGCACTGGTTATCACAGGGTATGGCACCAATTGTGAAATGGAAATGGCTTATGCCTGCACCTATGCAGGGGCTGTGTGCGATATCGTTCATATAAGTGATATTATAGACGGAACACAATCTATCCATGATTATCATTTTCTGAACCTAGCAGGAGGATTCCTTGATGGTGACGACCTTGGCTCTGCGCAGGTTGAAAGCGTACGCATCAAGCACGCCAAAATCATAACAACTGGAAAAACCCTGTTTGATGAAATCTTGAGCTTTATAGAAAAGGGCATGATCATCCTTGGGGTATGCAATGGGTTTCAGGCCCTGGTCAAATCAGGGCTGCTTCCGGGTAACCCTCCTGGCAGGAGAAGGGTTTCACTTACTTTCAATGACTCTGCAAAATTCGAAGACAGATGGGTGAGAATGGCTTTAAATCCGAAAAGCCCGTGCATTTTCACTAAAGAAATCGACCGCCTTTTTCTCCCTGTGCGCCATGGAGAGGGAAAATTTATCTGTGACAGCGATGAAACCCTGAAAGAGATACAAAATAAACAGATGGATGCACTTTACTATGCAGATACAGCGTATAATCCCACTATGGAATACCCGTTCAACCCGAATGGTTCCATAGAATCAATTGCCGGCATATGTGATGAAACCGGCAGGATATTCGGCCTCATGCCACATCCTGAAGCCTTTACGCATGCGACAAACCACCCGTTCTGGACCAGACTCGAAACACATGCGGAAAAGGGAGAGGGAATGGCTCTGTTCGACAATGCTATACGATACTTGAAGGGTATCGTATAGCACCGTTGTTTCTTCACACCAGGTACAAATAAACATACCTGTCGGCAAATAACCAACTGCTGCTATTAAATCTGCGGTTCATCGCCTATGTATTTTGTGAAATCTATTATCTTTTCCTGATCTTTCATCCTGATTGCCTTGACTCCCTGGGCTGATCGTGTGCGGGTTGTTCTTATCTGGGAGACAGGCATGCGGATGATCTGGCCGGATGTGGAGATGATCATAAGTTCATCGGTCTTTTTAACGACCCTGATGCCTATAAGATTTCCGGTCTTCGGGGTTATATGAACAGTATATACCCCTTTGCCTGCCCTGTTCTGTACAGGATACTGAGTAACAGAGGTCTTCTTGCCGTAACCGAACTCTGTAAAATTGATAACAAGGTCTTCATCGGACTGAATAACGTCCATTCCTATGACCTTATCTTTATCATCAAGTTTAATCGCCCTGACGCCCTGGGCCTGTCTCCCCATTACTCGGGCCTGATCTTCCGGGAAGACAATGGCCTTGCCGAACATCGAGGCCACAATAATCTGGGATGTTCCATTGGTGAGACGTGCGGAGATAACCTCGTCATCCGTGTCCAGTGTGCATGCAATAATCCCGGTTTTGAGAATATTGCTGAAATTTTTAAGCATAACCCGTTTGATAAATGCCTTTGCAGTAACCATCACCACATTGGCATCCATATTGATGTCGGAAGCCACCAGGATGGCACAGATCCT
Source organism: Deltaproteobacteria bacterium (assembly GCA_016934135.1). Lineage (GTDB taxonomy): Bacteria > Desulfobacterota > Desulfomonilia > UBA1062 > UBA1062 > DSAD01. The sequence continues at coordinate 1,631 of JAFGTK010000344.1, forward strand.
TTCCTCTTTCTGTATGGGACGAATATTTACAATAGGAACCCCTTTAAGTGCCCGGTCTCTTTCCGGTATCTCATATACCCTTGTATGGTACACCCTGCCTTTGTTGGTGAAATAGAGGATAGATGCGTGGTTGGTGGCAATAAAGATATGTTCGATAAAGTCATCCTCTTTGGCAGAACCACCTTTGACACCAACTCCGCCTCTTTTTTGTGTCCTGTATTTATCTAACTCTGTCCGCTTGATGTAGCCTTTCCTCGTTATAGTTACCACCATCTTTTCATCAGGGATAAGATCTTCGAGATTGAATTCTCCCGCTGCATTTTTAAAAATTACAGTCCTGCGCTCATCTGCATACTTTTCTCTGATCTCCTCGAGTTCGGTCCTTATCACCTTGAGCAGTTCATTTCTGTCAGACAGGATCTTTTCCAAACGTAGAATATTTTCCAGCAACGACTTGTATTCCTCTGTGAGCTTGTCTCTCTCGAGGCCGGTCAGTCTTTGTAGCCGCATGTCAAGGATTGCCTGGGCCTGAATCTCCGAGAAATCAAACCTCTCCATGAGATTTTCACGGGCTGTAAGAGGTGTGGAAGAAGCCTTTATGAGGGCAACTATTTCATCGATGTTATCCAGTGCCTTCAAGAGACCTTCAAGGATATGAACCCTGGCCCTGGCTTTCTTCAGTTCAAAAATGCTCCTGCGCGTGACCACTTCTTCGCGGAAATCGAGAAATGCCTGCAGCAATTCGACAATTCCCATCACTTTGGGACTGCCGTTGTGGATAGCGAGCATATTCATGGAAAATGAGGTTTGCAGGCTGGTAAGCTTATAGAGCTGATTTTCGAGGACCTCCGGCTGGGCGCCCCTCTTCAAATCAATAACGACTCTCATACCGTCTTTATCAGATTCATCGCGTATATTCGATATTCCCTCTATCTTTTTTTCCTGCACCAGGATGGCGATCCGCTCTACGAGATCGGCCTTGTTTACGGTATAGGGGAGTTCATGAATAATGAGACGGTCTCGATTGTTATCCAACTCGGTGCTGACCTTGCCGCGGATCCTTATTATGCCTCTTCCTGTGGCATAAGCCTTTTCTATCTCTCCCCCGGAAAAGATAATGCCTCCGGTGGGAAAATCTGGACCTGGTATAATCCTCATGATATCAACAACATCAAAGCCGGGATTGTCGATCAATGCAATCAGGGCATTGATGATCTCAGTACTGTTGTGCGGGGGTATACTCGTTGCCATACCAACAGCAATTCCTGAAGAACCATTCAATAGTAGTCCTGGAATACGTGTTGGAAGAACATCCGGCTCGGATAAGGATTCATCATAGTTTGGATGAAAATCCACAGTCTCCTTTTCAATATCGGAGAGCATCTCCTCGGCAATACGGGACATCCTTATCTCGGTATATCTCATTGCGGCCGCAGGATCTCCGTCTACGGAGCCGAAGTTTCCCTGTCCGTCTACAAGAGGATATCGCAGAGAAAACGGCTGCGCCATCCGTACAATAGAGTCGTAAACCGCTGAATCGCCGTGCGGGTGGTATTTACCTATAACATCGCCAACGATACGGGCTGATTTTTTATATGCCCTGTTATGGGTGTTGCCGAGATCGTTCATTGCAAAAAGAATCCTGCGGTGAACAGGCTTCAGACCATCTCTTACATCCGGTATTGCCCTTCCTATAATCACGCTCATGGAATAATCGAGATACGAGCGCCTCATCTCCTGATCAATTGCAACTGTCGTAGTATTCATGTTCTTTCCTTAATTAGTATCTTTTTAAATATCGAGATTGGAAACCCTCAGGGCATTGGTCTCGATAAATTCTCTTCTTGGAACAACGTCATCCCCCATGAGTGTGCTGAATATAAGATCCGTTTCTACCGCATCGTCGATAGTGACCTGCAGCATGGACCTGTTGTCAGGATCCATGGTAGTCTCCCATAACTGAGAAGGATTCATCTCTCCGAGGCCTTTGTAGCGCTGTAGAGAATAACCTTTTTTGGCCTCATCAAATATTTTCTGGGCTGCCTCGCGAAGATTTACCACCTCATAGGTGGTATCTCCCTTGATCACTTTGAATGGCGGCCTGCCTATCTTTGAGAGCTGAGCGTGAATCTTCTGAAGTTCTTCATATCCCTTTGATGATATGAGTTTTTTGTCAATAGTGGTTTTTTTGCGAACACCGTTATTTACAGTATAGAAAACGACTCCATCGTCAAGGAGTTCACTGGTTACCGGTCCCATATACGGGAACCACTCATTTATGATATTGAAAACTTGTTGTTCGATGGATTTTGGGTCAAATTCTATCAGCATATCGGACCCAAGGTATGACGATGATTGGATAACCCGATCATCCATATACCTTAGTTCGTAGTTGATAAGAATACTCCTTCTCCTGTTGATCAGCTTGATATACCTCACCAGTTCAGAACCGCTTATCTCTATATCACCCTTCAGCGATATCTCCTTGACTACATTTTTAAGGAGAAAATCATCCAGGAGCTCTTCATTCAGAAGATAATCGACTTTCTTTCCTTTTGCCAACTTGAACAGCGGCGGCTGAGCGATATAAAGATGTCCCCGCTCGATAATCTCCGGCATCTGCCTGAAGAAAAAGGTGAGTAAAAGGGTTCTGATATGCGCACCGTCAACATCAGCATCGGTCATGATTACGATGGTGTGGTACCTGAGTTTCGAAATATTAAAATTGTCAGATCCGATCCCGGTACCCAGGGCGGTCACCAGATTTTTTATCTCCTGATTTGAAAGCATCTTGTCGACACGTGCCTTTTCAACGTTCAGGATCTTACCCCTAAGCGGCAGAATTGCCTGATTCTTTCTGTCTCTTCCCTGTTTTGCGCTTCCTCCGGCAGAATCACCCTCCACAATGTACATTTCGCATAATGAGGGATCTCTCTCCTGACAATCTGCAAGCTTTCCAGGCAGAAGGGTGCTTTCAAGGGCAGTTTTTCTTCTGGTTAACTCACGTGCCTTCCTTGCTGCTTCACGGGCCTGAGCACTGTCGAGTATCTTCTTTATGATAGCGTTTGCCTCATTGGGATTTTCATTCAAATACTCGCCTACTGCATCGTTGGTTATGCTTTCCGTCAATCCCTGTACCTCTGAATTGCCGAGTTTTCCCTTGGTCTGGCCTTCAAACTGCGGATTGGGAAGCATGACAGATACGATCGCACAGAGACCCTCTTTGGTGTCATCACCCTGTATGGATACATTGGAGCTTTTAATCAAGCCCTTGTCCTTGGCATAGGCATTAATGGTTCTTGTCAATGCCTTGCGGAAGCCTATAACATGAGTTCCTCCGTCATGGGTATTGATATTGTTCGCAAAGGAAAAAAGGCTCTCAGAATAAGATGTGTTGTACTGAAGAACACATTCCAGTACGATATTTCCCTTTTCTTTCTTGAAATATATTGGAGAATGAAACGGTTTTTTCTTGGAATTAAGATATTGAACGAAGTCCTTGAGGCCGTCTTTGAAATGAAAAAGTTTTACTGTATCCGTCCGTTCGTCCTCAAGTTCGATCTGAATACCCTTATTGAGAAAAGCAACCTCCCTCAACCTGTTGGCAAGTATATCAAACTCAAAGGTTGTAGTTTCGAAAATATCAGGATCGGGCTTGAAATGGACAATGGTTCCGGTATGATGAGTTTCATCCCTGGTTTCAAGATCACAAGAGGGGACACCCCTTTCATATCTCTGATAATAGGATTTGCCGTTTCGAAAGATCTCAATCTCCAGGGATTCAGAAAGGGCATTAACTACAGAAACACCCACGCCGTGAAGTCCACCGGAAACCTTGTAGATCGAATTGTCAAATTTTCCTCCTGCATGAAGAGTGGTCATAACCACCTCGACAGCAGGCCTTCCTGTATCCTTATGGATGTCTACCGGGACACCTCTGCCATCATCGCTTACCGTAATGCTTTCATCCATATGAATAATGACTTTAATATTTGAACAGTATCCGGCTATTGCTTCGTCAATACTGTTATCCACAACTTCAAATACAAGATGATGAAGCCCCTGGCCGGATGTGGATCCGATATACATTGCCGGCCGTAAACGAACAGCTTCAAATCCCCCTAGGATCTTTATATCCTTTGCTGTATATTCCTGCATAAATGATTCCTTTATAATAAAAATTAGAATCTCATGGGCATTATCACCCATTTACTCATTGTTTTAGCATTATCCGTTATCATGCATGGACCTTGAGGTCCCTTTAACCGTATTTCGATCTCACCTTCCAGATACGATAAACAATCCATGAAATATCTGGGATTAAAATTAATCTCGAATTCTTCTCCAATATGCTCAGAAGGTATTGGAGTTTCCACCTCTCCCTGGTCAGGATTATTTGCATAAACAACAGTTTTATCTTTCTGAAATGAAAACCTGACACAATTTGAAATATCAGATACCATGGCAGAACAGACCTTTAGTACGCTGAGCAGTTCCTGTGAATCGATACGAGTATAATTGGGATATCCTTCGATTGCAACCACACTTTTATAATCGGGAAACTTTCCATCGATAAGTCTTACTGTCGCAGTAGTATCAGGTGAAACAAAGAATATGGAATCATCTGAAAGCAGGATGCTGGATTCCTCTTCCCGGCTTTCCATAAGTCTCTTGAGCTCCTGAAGGCCTTTCCTTGGGACGATGATACCATCTCCCATATCGAGATATTCTCCAACCGTGTATCTAACAACAGAGAGTCTCCTGCTGTCAGTCGTGACCATCTCTATATAACCATCATTGTTATCTTCTCTTCCTGATGTCAAGAGTGCACCTGCCAAGGTATATTTTGTATCGCTCTCAGATGCTGAGGGTATGGAAAAGATTGTCCTGTCGATCATGGGTTTCATGACTGAAAGATCTATGGGAAAACCCTTATCCATATTCTTGAACTCCACCATAGGATATTCCTCAGCATCCATGACGTTCATTTTTATCTTGTTATTATCTACTGAAATGTGTGCCTTGGAATTATCTTCTATCCAGATATTAAGGGTATCATCAGGCAGTTCTCGAATAACATCGTAAAAACTTTTGCCATTTATCGCACACGCTCCATTATCTTCAACAGAACAGGGGGATTTTACTTGAATAGATGTATGAAGATCAGTTGCCTTGATGCGAAAAGTTCCATCCTGAGCCTCCATAAGGACATGACTCAATATGGGAAGAGTCGACTTTCTTTCAGTAAACCCCTGAACCTTAGCAAGCATGTTTTGTAATGTAAGTTTGTTAATCTTGCATTTCATATATTACTCCTAAGTAAAAATATATAATTATAGAGGATGTTAATTTGTTCATATCCTATGTAACATTTTATTTTCATTATAAAAATGTATTTCATATCCAGGTTGAAAACTTTTAGACATATCAACATTAAGCCCGGCCATTGTAGATATGTGCATTTCTATGTTGCTATATGGGCATTTCATATCTGGACAGTTCCTCAACTATTCTTTTCATATCCTCTTTGGAGGAAACATCGATAACAATCTTTCCTTTCCTTTTTCCCCAGGTACACACAACCTTTGTTGAGAATCTTTCTGAAAGAAGCGAAGACAGGTTCTCCATACTTTGATCCGGTTTACTGCGGGAAACCTTTCTGCCTTTCTTAGAGGCAAACTGCTCGACTTCACGAACGCTCATACCTTTAATAATGATTCTTTCCAAAAGTGCACATTTGGCCTGATCATTTTCCAGCATAAGTATGGCGCGGGCATGACCGGTAGTAATAACACCATTCCTGAGTGATTGTTTGATCTCTTCAGGGAGAGAGACTAAACGCAATGCATTTGTTATTGTCGATCTGTCTTTAACCACGGAATCGGCAATTTCCTGGTGGGTAAGGTTAAACTGATTCTTAAGCGTATAATAAGCTTCAGCCTCTTCCATGGGATTTAGATCTTCACGCTGAAGATTCTCAATCAGAGATATCTTAAAGGCCTCTTTATCCGATATCTCCTTAACAATGGAAGGTATCTTATCCAATCCGGCATTCTTACAGGCATGATATCTCCGTTCTCCCGCAATGATTTCATACTTTGTGTTTATCTTTCGAACAATTATCGGAGAAATGAGCCCGTTTATTTTTATGGATTCGGTAAGTTCGGCTATCTTATCATCGTCGAACAATTTTCTGGGTTGGATCGGATTCGGACAGATATCGTTGACAGATAGATCTATGATCTGTGTGCTATCATCTTGAAGACTACCAGCAAATAATGCATCTATGCCTCTTCCCAGTCTAGGTTTAGTTTTCATGGGCACCCTCCATATCAAGAATCTCTCTTGCCAGCATAAGGTAGTGCTGTGCCCCCTTGGATGAAATATCGTATAAGCAGATTGGGAGACCAAAACTGGGAGCTTCGCACAGTCGAATATTTCTGGGAATAATGGTGGTAAATACCTTTGAGTTGAAATGAGCCTTCATATTTTCGGCAATATCATGACTCAGCCGGGTACGGGAATCAAACATAGTCAAGAGAAAACCCTCGATGGAAAGTGATGGATTCAACCTTTTCTTCACGAGCTTGAAGGTATTCAGGAGACTCTTTAGGCCCTCGAGTGCATAATATTCACACTGTACCGGTATAAGCAGAGAATGGGATGCAGTAAGGGCGTTCAGCGTAAGCAGGCCGAGTGATGGCGGACAGTCAATAATAATAAATTCAAACTCAGTTGAGAGATCAGAGATCATATTTGATATGATATGTTCCCTCTCAGGCTCACCCATCAATTCAACTTCAATACCTACAAGGTCGGTATGACTGGGTACAATAGATAACTTATTCATTTTAGTATTGATAAGAACATCATCAACAGATGCCTGATCAATCATTACATGGTAAATGTGCGCGTCGAGTTCATCGGGATTAATACCAAGGCCGGTAGTAGCATTGGCCTGTGGGTCAAGATCTATTATTAGGGTATGCTTACCCAGGACAGCCAGGGATGAACCAAGATTAACCGCTGTCGTGGTCTTGCCCACCCCCCCTTTTTGATTGGAAACACTGATTATTTTAGGACACACCATGATCCTCTAACATAAAATATTCGAAATAGAAATAAAAAAGTTTCACGTGAAACAATTATGATAACACATTAAAATAATTTATATTTTAACCCTCAACAACAGCTAAAAAACCCTGTTTTTCAGTGAGGAAAGTACCTGATAAGTATGATAATTGCAAGCAGGATAACAGTAATCCACGCCCCGGTAATATCGCTCTTGCGGACAACTACATTATCCCTTAAAAAAGATATGGAAGATCCGTGTTTTTCCTGAGCCGTGATATTCATCAGGTCATCTATAATACTGGGGAAATCATCGAAGCTGTTCGGAATGAGATGGTTCTTCTTGCTGCTGGATATGGTTATGAACTGCCTGGTTCCCATAATCATTCCGTCTATCTGTGATATTTCTTCAACCGGTATATGTTTTGAGCCAAGGATACCTGAGATGCTAACCTTGGAATCCGTTATTCTGATTTTTCTTAAAATATTATTAATGGTTAAGAGATAAAAAAGGATCATGAGCGACAGCGCCATTATGAGCATCTTTATTTCCAGCCCTCGCATCATTACATCCGTAAATATGGGAATGGATATGAGTGTAGCTATGATCATCGGAGTCTTTAATGATTTTTTTATCTTGTATATGTTATTCATGTTTACTATGTTACATAAAACCTTATGTCATTGCAAGGGTCTCTATGATAGAGTTTGCTGTTCAGACTGGAAGGAAAGCAGGGCTGTTTATACATGAGAATTTCGGCCTTGATCTTAAGGTTGAGCACAAGGGAAGAATAGATCTCGTTACCCGTGTAGATATGCAGGCGCAACAGATAATCATTCAGGAGATTGAGAAGCACTTTCCAGACCATGGTATTGTTGCAGAGGAGGGGATCAGAAAGGAAAAGGAATCTCCTTTTGTCTGGTTTGTTGATCCTTTGGACGGTACTGTAAATTATGTCCACGGGATCCCTATATTTTGTGTGTCACTTGCGCTGTATAAGCGGGATGAACCATATCTGGGGGTTTGTTACAATCCCATTTCAGGCGAGCTATTTTGGGCTCAGGCCGGTAAGGGCGCTTATCTGGAAAACAAGGCTGTAGGTGTTTCCCACACCGATAAACTCGTGGATGCACTCATTGTAACCGGTTTTCCCTATTCCAGCGACGATATGCAGAGCCTGATCGGCAGATTTTCCAGGATCTTACAAGAGGTTCAGGGGATCAGGCGCCTTGGGTCGGCTGCGCTTGATCTATGCTATGTAGCATGCGGAAGATTCGACGGTTTTTGGGAGTCAGGGTTGCAATCATGGGATACAGCAGCAGGTGCAGTGATTGTTCAGGAAGCAGGGGGCAGGGTTTCTTCTTTTAGCGGATCGGTCTTTTCTCCATTGAGAGGGGAAATCGTGGCAAGCAATTCCCTTATCCATGAAAAACTTATAGGGCTTATGTGATATGTACATAACCGATTCACATAACCATCTCCATTTCAGAGAGTATAGGGACGATTTCACCGATGTGATAAACAGATCGATCGCCTCCGATGTACGTACCATGCTGCTTGTGGGGATTGATCCTGAGGATTCTCTCAAGGCACAACAGGCCGCACAGAACTTTGATGGTCTTTATTCCAGTATAGGCATACATCCTCAGATGGCACGGTCATATGACTATAAAGACGTTAAAGCCCTTGCCAGCCTGGCTCTGAGTAAAAAGGTGATCGCTGTCGGGGAAACCGGGTTCGATCTGTTTCGTAATCCGGAATCG
>JAFGTK010000345.1 GCA_016934135.1 Deltaproteobacteria bacterium
GTCTTTCTTTTCCACGTATGTTTTCCCTTCCCGCCCTACACTAAACTATTGTGGGGGAAGTGTCTCACTTTCATTGGCACAGAGGGCGGAAGTAAGACAGCCTTCTTTGAACGGTTCGAGGATGGCGCTTGGGTCAGGGGGCTTAAGGGAATGGCACAGCCTCTCTATATCAAAGATCGGGTAGCATTCAAGAAACCAGGTATCAAGTTTGGCTCTGAAAGTGAAAAAGATGCAGACATATTAAGCGGTATGGGTTTTTGCTCTTTTGCCTGGGGCGGTGCGGAGAACTGGAGACCGGAATACGCCGATGAGCTGGCCGGGCTGGAGATAGCAATATTAACCCATAATGATGCACCGGGCGGGAAGTCAGGCGAGAAGGCGGCGCGGGATCTCACCGAGAAGGGTTGTACAGTCAGAATCATACCCGGCGAGACCTGGGGACCTCACAAGGGCGCAGATGTTGCTGATTGGATACAGGCCGGGCATACACGCGAAGACCTGGAAGAGATTATTTCAAATACAATGCATTATGAACCACCGAAAATCTGGACCCTTCAAGATGCGATTCTCCCTGCAGGTTCCTTTCTTAACTTATCCGAAAAGCCGCGCGAATATTACCTCCGGCCGTGGTGTTGGCGCGGCAGTCTGGTTCTTGTAAATGGAACAAAGGGGGTCGGTAAGACCTTTTTTGGTTTGGGGGCAGCTATCGCCATGAGCGCAGGCGGAACACTCGGCCCATGGAAAGCACCCGGAGGAACCACAACCCTCTACCTCGATAGCGAAATGATGATAAACGACGTTCAGGATCGTTTGAAAATGCTCGATGCACCCAGAAACATACCTCTTTATATATATAGCGATGCTTTCGCACACCAACTGGGCCTGCAACGTGCGCATATCGGGAATGGGGAGTGGCGCGAAAAATTCAAGCAGGTCCTTATTGATCTGAAGATACAGGTTCTGTTCCTCGATAATGTTGCAAGTCTTTCCCCCGGGATTGATGAGAATTCCAAGGCGGAGTGGGACCCGGTAAACCAGTGGCTTATAGACCTTCGATTCTCCGGAATCACGGTCGTCCTCATTCACCACCTGGGTAAAAATCTGAAACAGCGCGGCACATCCGGCAGGGAGGACAACATAGATATATCAATCGATCTCCTGAAGCCTTCAGATTACGCGGCCGAAGATGGATGCAGGTTCATCTGTCATTTTGATAAACACCGAATACCACAAAAAGACCTTCACCTGATCGGTGATACTGAATTCAAACTGATGCCAGGCGAAGACGGCCAGCATTACAGCTTCGGGTTTTCCAACCCACGAACAGTGGCGCGAAAAGAGTGTTTGAGGCTTTTAGCGGACGGACATGATCAGAAGTCCATCTGTTCACTCCTTGGCCTGTCAAAGGGATATGTGAGCAAACTCAACCGGAGTTTTGCGGAGGAAGGGATGCTCTCAAAAACCGGTGAATTGACTCCCTCGGGGTGGAGTTTCCTCCATCCCTCAAAAACGGAGGAAATAGGAAACTCATGAAACCAAGGGCACGAGCGGGTTTGCGGGGAATCAGCAAAACCATAGGAAACTGGAAACTTTTAGGAAACTTTAGGAAACTCGACTACTCCAAAGCAAGGCCTGAAGCGGTTTTACAAGTTTCCTACACAGGAAACCGGCCCGTTAAGTTTCCTAACCCCCCCCCTTTAAGGGGGTGGAAACTGGAAACTCAAAGGAGGAAACTCATGTCAGCTTTTACGTTAAACGAAATATCGGTAGACAATATCTTCGATGGACCAGCGATAATTATCACGATGTCAACCGGGCAGTGGGATGCCCTTCTTGAGAGTGCATATGATTCTGGATACATCTTGCTTGAACTCAACGAAGACCAGGTCCCGGTGAAGGCATACCAGAAACAGCGGGATATTCAAGACAGAGTGATCGAGATTCAAAGCTGGCTGAATGGCGAGTATTTGCCATGAGCATAATTAATGGGAATGTTAAGAAACTGGTGGGGATAGTTGACAGGATGTGAATATGACACCTGTCGGCAAAGGCATCATGTCCGTGAATCACAGGAGAAGGATATCGACCGGAAAAGGTTGTCGGGCATGGCCGGGGTAATACCCAAGGGGCTCGTTGTCAATTAAGTAATATAACAAAAACAGCATATACAGGGGTGGAAAGATGGGACAAAAGTTAGGTAGACCTTGCATAATTGACCTACTCGAACTGCAGAGGTTAATGGGTGAGGGCTTGAGTCAGAGCGAGTCGGCGCGACGGCTGGGTGTGAGCCGCTCGACAGTATGCTCAGCCTTAAAGAGGCTTGAATTGGACAGCAAGAACCCTGATGAGCTTGCAGATACTGCCGTCATAAGCATCGACATGCGGAGGATTATCAGGGAGCTTGAGAGCACGAATGATGCCGTGAATGGCCTGCTTTCTCATCTTAGGCAATGTCACCAGGGGACCGTCAAGACTCGTATGTCGGAAAAAGACATATCGATCCTATTGCTCAAGTCGGCAAGCGAGGCGCGACATTGGTCCAAGGGTTTCTCTGAGATCTTGGGCCGATTGACGGCATATGACGAGACTCAAAAATTCAAAAAATCTGTTGTTTCAATTCTCGTAAGCGAGGTTAGCAATGAACAAAAAACCAGAATCCTTAAAAAAATCAAAGAAATTAGCTGAAGACATTATCGGTGAATTTGATGACAGCGGGCAGGAACGATTGAACCCTGTTGAACAACTTGCTAGGGACCTTAACCGTGCCGTTGAGGAGGCCATCCAGGGCACGGATGAACCTTGGAGGTCCAGCATACTAAACATGGGCGGTGGTCACGATGAGCCCGGCCTGGTGAAGCTGGTGGAGTACATTCGGCTGGTATCATTTTATCACGTCCAGGGGGGTTTTATGCAGGGGTGTCCGCTTCAATTCCCCGCCGAAGTCTGCAGGGCGGTCATTGACTCCCGGGGACGTGTTGAACCGTGGGGTCAGTGCCGCACGTGTAAAGTCCTTCTCCCTGAGAGCCACACCATCGCGAGAAACAAAATGATCAAACAGAGGTTCTTTAAAAACTGCCCGGTGTGCGGCTCGAAGCTGTAAAGGGTGGTACCCAGGTGGTACAAAATGGATTATGAATTGAATAGAGCGAGGCGGACGCAGGGTAAAAGGGGCAATGACCCTCTGATTAATAATCAGTTGAAGGGGAAATATGCCCAAAATGCCCACACACGAGGATCGATTCAGAGGCAGTGGAAAGAACTCAGGGACATCCTGGGGTCAAGAAACGCTGTGGCGAGCCTCTCACGCGGAAATAAGGGCATATCCTACCCCTCACGCCCGGTATCCCTAGTAAAATCCTCTCATGAGGTCCGGGTTTACCTCCCTCTAAAATTATTCAGAAACTCCTCGTTTTATCTCGCCTCTGCCCTGCGCGAGTTCCCGGACAAGTCACAACAGGAGATCGCCGAACAGGTAGGATGTAGCCAACAGTATGTTGCCAAGGTAAAAGATAATACAACTGGTTGTAATATCCCCCCAACCCGCACCGAACAGGAGATATCTTTGCTGGCGATTGCCTCAAGCCAGTCGTGGATATCTGATATAAAAAAAGATAATGTCACTAGTGACAATTACCCCACCACACGCATTGATTCCATGGGCCGGACCAGGCCGACCAGCTATGCGACCGGCAAGGACGGCGAAAACTATCCGGCACGGGGGGGCAATCTGTACAGAAAACAACAGGACTCCTGTCCTGACAACATATAGCACCGGGAAACCACGGGCGTTGACGCCACTAAAAATAATGGAGCAAATTCATGAATTTGAAAGATGAAAAACTGGAAATCGGAAACGAAAGGGAGATTTTAACGGCAACATTTGAACCATTTCTTGCTCAAGCCAGGCGCCACTTAAATAACCCGGCAGAAGGCGCGGGGCTCGAGAATGCAAGGGACAAACTGGTCAACATTATTGTCTCATTCGACGAGAAAAAAGAGGAAATCAACAGCGATATGGACCTTGTGGCTATTGCCAAGTTGCGGAAAGTCCAAGAGGCCGAAAAATCAGCGCTTGAGAAAATCGACGCGATCAAAGATCAGTCGATCAGACTCCAGCGGATCGAAACCCGTGTCTTCGCGCCGGCTGAAAAGCAGAGCGATTCCCAGTTGCTCCTTGCGGAGTTGAGGCAGGCGGAGATCCGGAGGCATTTTGAGGATTTGGATGAAGTCAGCTTGAACCCGATCATCTTGGTCGCAATCGAGAATGGCGATGCTGAATTGGTTAATGCCCTTCTGAACAGTCCAGTGCAGCTGTTCAGTCAGGCTGCGTTGCAGGAATTTCGCAAGGACTGGGGAATCCGACGCCTCGGGAAAGAGCACCCTGAATTGATGAGCGAATTAGCGGACCTCGAGCTGATCAACGGTCTTATCCAAGGGATGCGAAATACCGCGAAGGATCTGATTCGGGTATAATATCGAAACCTTGTGGCGAGGTAGAACGGGGCTGATTTATTGTGAAAAAAAGCCGGGGCATTGCGCCCCGGCCGATGCCAATAGGAGGTCAGATTTTCGTGTTGTTGCTTACATCTGCATTTCAAAGCAAATAATAAAGGTTAAATTGGAGATTTTTATGAAAATTGGCCGAATATCTCTCACGAAATACAGAATAAAATCAGGACCTCATGCAAGGACCGTCTGTGCCTGCTGTTGTGAGGAAATAAAGACTGGCGAATCGTGCATCCGCAGTGATGCGTTGGGCGAGAATGTTCATCGGTATCACCCTGAATGCCTGACCGCATTTGCGGCACATCTCCAGGAATTCCTCGAAGAAAAACCCAAAAAATAGCTTGGCACAAAATTATGCAATATTGCATAATGCATTGAAATAATTAAACAATACTTGACTTCCCGCAACAAGAAGATTATCTTTAACAAATAGAGACCGGTCTCCTCATATCAAAAGAGGAGGTTTCTTGTGGGTAAAAAATTAGGTAGTGGTGCGCGTTTTATTGGCAGTTTTCAATCAGAGGTTTGGCATGACGGAGAGTATACCTCATCGATTCCGGATTTGAAGCAAGAGTTGTGTTTTGAAACCGGCAGAGGTTTCTTCCTTCGGCAGACATGGCCAGAGAATTATCCAGGGTGCAAGGAAACGATACAAGAGGTTCTGTGGCATGAGATCCCGGATATTCTTTCGGTGATCGAGGGGATCCCGGAGATCCCACGGTACCAACTTCATGAACTCTTGAATTTTACCCTGGCCGGTTACACTCAGGAAGAAATATCCGGATTCATAGGTATACCCATTGAAAAGGTGAGGAATCGTTTTGTAATCCTGCAGCGGGTCCTGAAAGGCAGGCCTACTTTGCAGTGACCCTGAAGATTGGCGCTTCAAGGGGGGGGCCTGACCCCCTTTTTTCGTTCGGGGCATGTCTTATTTTAAAACAGCCCGCAACCGATCATTTTCGACCCGCTGCTTTTCATACTGTGCAGCTAGGGACATCAGCCGGTGTTCAAAGTCTCTTACGGCATCCTTGAGCACTTCAATTTCCTCTGTTTGCTCACCGATGAGGGTATAAAGGCTGTTAATCTTCGTGCGAAGTTTCTGTTCTGTGGATGGTTGCTGCTGGGGCTGTTGTTTGTTTTGCATTGTGTGCTCCTTGTAATATATTTTATGCGCTCTCCAGCGCTTCTACCCTGGCCGTAAGCTTCTTGATTGCACCGATCGCAATATCCAGGACCTTGCCCTGGTCCCTATACAGACGCCGGTATGCTTCTTTTTTGTTAAGGGTTATCTCCTTACACTCACTTTCCTCTTGCACCTTCAGGACGATCGGTTCAGCACCTTCCAAGATGGCGTTGAGTGTATCAACATTTATTTCCGTGCCGCTTCGCTTTGAGAGATCTGCAGCGAGTTTTTTCTTATTGGTGAGGAAGTCGGGTAATCTGGCAAGATCGAGCTTTGCATGGCCGTATTCATCGGTTACGGTCTGTCCCTTTTCATCCAGGAGAGGAACATAGCTGCCTGTTAGGATGCCAATATCGTCAAGATCATCATACACATGACACTGGTCATATGCCGTGTAATAGTAAATATCTTTCCAGGCGCGGCTGCTTGTGCCTATATCGGTGGCATTATCGGCGTATGGGGTTAATTCCTGACCGTTGATAGTGACGATTTCTTCTGACGTGTCGCCGTTGGAATATACTTGTACCCATGTTTGAGCTGATAGTGTCGTGGTGAGAGAATTCGCCCTCATTGTTATTTTTGTTGCGCCTGCAGTGGGGTTGTAATCATGTGTAACCTCAGTGTTAAAACTATGGCTATAATATAGGCGTTCTCTTAAATTGTAGACAGCATCCATGTAGATAGAATCAAATCTGTTCGCACCGTGCCAGTACAGGCCTTGTGCAGATCCTAGGTATAAATCGATTTCATTGTCATCGTCCGGAATTAAGCTTAGTGCTGTACCTGCGGCATTTAGCCCGAGATTACATTCGTAGCTCGAACCCACAAAGTGGATCTTCCCGGGATCGGTATCTGAACCGACAAGAGATATATCTCCGCCGCTGTCAATTGAAACGTCTCCGCGATAGTTTAATGTACCGGCAGAATGATCATATTTTAATCCAGAATTATCGTTATCATAGTCCCCAATATAGACATCCCCTTTGTCTGTGCCGGAATAAATGAATTCTAAGAATTTTGTCGGGGTATCATCATATGCGATCAGCTTTGTATTATTAATCAGCAATCCGCCACTTGTAGCCGGAGTAGCTGCAGTCTTAATTACTCCCGATGTATAAATCTGATACTCGCTCTCCTTTATTACTCCAGATGAAAATTCAGGAGCATCGCCATTTGTAGGAATTTTGAAGGTTGTTCCTAATACAGAATCATATCCTGTTAATCCTGCAGCGGTAAGATCGATGTAGTTATCATCTGTGTATGCTCTGAACCTATTATTATCTGAGTCTAATTCTAATCCGGTAATAGAGATCTTGGTGGCATCAACAGACCATCCGCCAATATCTGCCGATGTTGATTTTAACGCACCAGACTGATCAACGCTAAAGGGAGCATCTCCAAATGCTGTAGCACCTGCCCAAAAACCAGATCCCGCCTTCATCTGAACCCTGGTTGCAGCAGCGCCGGCATAAAGGCCATCTGTGCCCGAAATGGTAAACCCGCCAATCAAACCACTACTGCAGATGAGATTCCCGTTTTCATCCAGCTCGGTATTCTCTGCTTTCCAGCTCAGCTTCGGAATTTCATCAACATACCGGTACCGGAAGAATTCATCAGCACCATCACCAATATATACCTGGGGAGAACCGGCATTGTATTCAACCTGCAGACCTTCGTTCCCAAAGGTTGCATCATTTATTGAAATAGCTTTGTTGGGACCATCCAGAAGGATTGCCCCTTCTCCGATCCATAACCTGCCAGGCAATACATTCGGCACAACACCGCCGCTTACGGTTGAATCAGGGCCGGCATAAACCTGAGTCCACAAATTGGAACTGTCATCGACCGCGGTTACAATAGTATCCGGGGTAAGATCTACCCAGTCGTCAATGGCATCACTGAACTTGATACAGATGAAGTCTATCGAGCCATCATTGTTAATCTTCATCTCATCGATGAGAACAACATGGCTACCGCCGTAGTACGGATCATTAAGGGTGATAAAATCATTAGGCTGCAGGGCTACAAGGTTCGGCTTTGCTGAAAAGGATTCCTTCTTCTCCTGCAGGTACTTTCTCTGAATACAAAGGGTCCCGAGCTTCTGAGCATAGCCTGAAGTCTGCACAAAGGGGAATTCCAGTGTTTCATTCGAAGGGCTGCTTGTGGAAGCCTTAACCGGGGTCTTCACCTTAACCAGAACATCCTGAGGCTTACCGCTCTCTGTGTACGAGACATACGCTGAATCTGATACCGTCTGTGTGATAGCCGATGTCTTGAATGAGCCAAAGCCCTTATCTGCCTTCCTGACAACGGAGGACTTTGTGATGGTCTTCTGTGATGCTTTGCTTAGGACATGAAGCTCTATCTTGTCAGTGACCCTCAGGGTTGAATGACACATATTAAGTAGCCGAGAGAGGACCGTCCTTCGCGTTTCCTTGGTATAGAACGCGCCATTCCAGGTAAGGCCCCACGACGCAAAGGTGGTTGCCGCGGTTGCAAAGGTGGACCCCACACCGGTATCAATATCACCCGAATCAATGCCGAAATCCTCGAGCACGGCAGCAATGATATCAGCAGGGCTCGTTGTGGTCTGTGTAGCCGCTTCATAAAACTCTGTGGGGACATCTAAAATTGTTCCGTTGCTATTGAACAGGCCCGCAGAATCCAGGGTACCGTCATTATCAGCATCGATTATGATCGGGGAGAACACTCTCCAGTCAACAGAATCCCGGTCAGTTTTCGAGGCCTGGGTGAAAGTATAAGAATCATCCCATTCACTATTGCTGGCCCACCCATTCGATGGGGTATGCACCGCACTTATTGTATAGGTCTTCCCGGAGGCGGGACCCAGGACATAGTATCTGCCGTCTCCCGAGATGTACACCGATCGAAGCGGGACATACGCGGTACCGAAGGGCACCGGTACACAAAGGTTGTCATCAAGGCCATCAGCGGAGGGGAATAGGTCCTTAACCAGCGGGGTATTGGGATAATATCCGTCAATATATTTCTGGACGAAATCAACACAGGTGAACCGAAGCTTGCCGTATTCAGGATCGCATCGCTTGACAACGAATTTATAGGTACGAATGATCTCCTCGTTCTCATCATCGCTCATTACCAGATCAAGTCGAACAGAGGCGCCAACGAAATCATCAGCATGGTCATAATCAAAGACAATTTCAAAGCTCGTTTCATCAGGCGCCTGGATACCATGCTCGGATCTTGCCCGGGTCTCCTTCACGCCGCCGAATGATTCCGGAATGATGGTAGATGTGTATGCCTGCTCATCGAAGGTGAATGCAGCCAGGGACCAGTAGAACACCGCTGTACCGTCAATGGCCGCGGTCGGAGTGACAGTGAATAACCACTTCCTGCCAGGCGCTGTATTGTCTACAATGCCTTGCTGTGTTTCGGTTAAGGTGATCATCCGCGGACCTCCAGGGCGTCGATGTACGCGAGGAGATCTGATTTTTTAACACGGATACGTCCGTTGATTTTGAGATATGGCAAGATGAAATGTCTTTTTGCAAGCTGGTTATAGCAGGTCTGCTTTTTGAGTTTCAGGACATCGCAGACCTGGGAGAGTGTTAATAATTCCGGTAGTTCTGAGGGTGACATGATCCCCTCCATACTGCTCTGGGGATCTGGTCCCTCTTAGGCTTTGGGATTTCTCCCGAACGCTACCTTTATCTAATTCTTATATCGATAAAAGAGTGGCGATATTCAACTTTTAAAAAACCATCAGGCGCTTTTTACCTCCGGGGTTGCCTGATTATCGGATTTTGAAGTTAAAATCTGAACGGCCTGGTCCGCTGAAATCCCAAGTTTCTCGAGTTGCAGCTTCAATGCCTCAATTTTCTCCTCGGAGGTTTTTTCTTCGTTGGGTGATTCGCCTACTGAGGCGTTGAATTTCCGGACAGCGGCAACCATGTCTTTTTGGCTTGCATGAGCATAGCGAGCTGTCATTTGTGGATTCTTATGTCCCAACAAGCCCATGATGACAAATAGAGACTCACCATTTTTTGCGAGCTTGCTGGCAAAGGCGTGCCTTAACGAATGGAAGCAAACGTGATATCTTTTGTCGGAAATTCCTTCGTTTAGTTTGAGATCTTTAATGACGCGACTGTAAACATTTGAGACCTCTGTTAGCTTTTCACCCTTGCGATTTTTGAAAACATATTCTTCAGGCTCACCCTTTGGCATAGCGGAGAAAATCTCGTGAATCACATCAGCCATAGGAACATCCCGGTTATTTTTATTTTTTGGATCCATGATATGAATTACATGATTATCTAAATCAACATGAAGCCATTTTAGCTTGGCAATTTCACCGAACCTCATTCCGCTATTAAGGCTGAGCAACGCGATATTATAAGTTTGTTCGCTGCGCTTTTTGAGTTCGGTAAGAATCAAATCAGCTTCGCCATGTTCAAGAAAATTCTTTCGGCCATTGTTGACATGAACCCGCATACTCTTCTTTTTAAAGGAAACTGGATTCTTATCGATAAACCCCTTTTCGCGTGCAACATTAAATATGTGTCGCAAGATCGATAAGGTATACTGGATGGTTCGAGGGCTCAGGTTATGCTTGTTGATTTTATGTTCTTCGAGATTGTGTTTTATTCTCTGAATATCAGTGTCGCCAATTTTTGAAAGCTGTTTATCTCCCAGCACCGGTTTAATCCACTTCAAATATCGCAAGTTCTCATCCTTGTTTGTAAAATCCTTACGGAGTTCTGAGGTCTCAACTTCAGGAAGGTAGTATTCTTGATAAAATTTATCGACCGTCATGTTTTTAATTTCTTCGGCCTTTTTCGTGGCCTTGCGCTCGGCTTTTTCTTGTTTTGCATTAATGGGACCCGCACCGCGGAGGTGATGCTTTTTGTATTCCGCGAGCTTGCTCTGTGCCTCGGCAAGGGTTATGCCCTGGCTTTCCCATCCCAGGCCTGCATCATGGAGCTTACCGTCAAGCTTGTAGTGGAGGGCAAAATACCTGTCATACCGTATGCCGTGTTTGCGTGTGGGATGCTTTCGATACCTGATTCCTGCCTGGCCGGTGGGAAACCAATCCATTTTTTCTTTTGTGTCACCCATGAGAACCCCCCCTCTTTTAAATTGTACCACCGTTGTACCACCGAAAATGGATTAAGTAAAGTTTTATATTATGATAATAAATGATGGTAGAAAAGATGAATAACCATTCAGATAAGGGGGTTACAACGGTATGAAGGGATCATTTAGTATCACATTGTGGCATAATAAATTAGATAAATAACTGACTACGAATCCGAAGGTCGCAGGTTCGAGTCCTGCTGGGCGCACCAATTCAGGCCATGGCACACACAATGGGAGAGCTCTATATACTGATCATCAGCGCGATTCCAGATGCGAACCGTTCACCTCGTCGCGTCTGATGCCCTTGGCTCTCATGTGCACAAAAATATCCACGAGCTTTTCTACAGCCCGGCCGCTGATATACAGACCCACCAGAATGACCATTACGATCCATACGTTCTCAGCAAGCGACTTGATAAAGGGGACCGTTGTGTCTATCCTGCCCCCGACCATCAGCAGGGCAAAGAAGAGCATCATGAGTGAGATGATTATGGCTTTCTGTACATCGTCAGTTCCTATTTCATGTTCTGATGAAAGGATGCTGCTTGCAAGCAGACCACCGCACAGGGTAGCCATACCCACTACACCGACCCCTACCATGGGATGATTGATGAATATAGCCAGCAGGATCAGGTTGAATATGAATATACCGGCGATCATGCCATAGCCGATCCTGGTCTTCAGGGGGAAGTCCTCGAGGTTTTTAACCGCTTTGAGCATGAAACGAGGCTCTTTTTTATCTGAATGCCTGGTCATCGATTCGATCAGTTCTTTTACATGGCTGTTCTGCGCAGAGAATTTAACGGCAATGCCATGTGCATCACTGCGGACTACCATGCCTTCAACCGTTACTGCGTTTTCAGGATTATCCCCATGAATCCTCGCAGTCACACAATATCCGGTTGTGAGTTTATCGACCGTATCGATATACATGCCACCCCTGCTGATATCGGCAATCAACCCGTGAGAAGACCTCTGTGGATTCACTTCCGGGGTGAAGTCAATCTCGAGGGTGTGGTGCGGATGTATTCTGCTCTGAATTCGTCTCTCCTCCATACTATTCCTCCTTTCTGACAGGCGCATTAAAAATGAAGGCTGGAATGTGTCTCAAGGTGCTCGAACAGTCATGAGAACTTCGTAGAGTACGACATTGCACGCACTATGGATGTATAATAATAAGCGCTGGATCGCTCCATGGCAAGTAGGCGGGTTATGAAAGAAGAGAATATACCCCGCATGTCTTCTATTCTTCCTGATTTCTTTCATCAGAACCAGAAAGGCAGGTATGTTCACTTCCTGCAACGTAAAAGAAGCTTCATTATGAAGAACCTCAAAAAAACATTGACAATGGATGCGTTCTATATTCACATCCTCAAGTTAATGGACGAAGTGAACGAAACTTACACTATGGATGACTCGATTCCCAACATTCTTTTCGATAAAGAGGACCATGAGCTTCTGGTAATCGTGGATGAGGTTCTCAACAGAGACGAATCGAGGAAATACCTGAAAAATCTTCTGAACCCCTATCTTCATCCTCATGGGATTAAGGAGTTGGCTGCATCCAGAGAGTTGCGCATAGCATATGCGGTAATTGATCTCTTGAATTCCCTGGAGGTTGGTGAGGCAGCAGAAAGACTCAGTGCCCTGCGAGCACTGAGGGATGAAGTGCTGTACAGTGCTCAGAGCCATCTGCGAAGAAATACCGCTCGCGTGCTCATGCAGATCATGAAAAGGCTGGTAAGGTCA
>JAFGTK010000346.1 GCA_016934135.1 Deltaproteobacteria bacterium
CTCCGGGCAAGCACAAGATTCAGGGGATCGGTGCAGGGTTTGTTCCGGAGATCCTTCAACCCGGCCTCATCGACGAGGTGTTCCCTGTTTCCAATGACCAGGCCTTTTTCATGGCCAGAAGGCTCATGGCCGAAGAGGGGATCCTCTGCGGAATATCCTCAGGGGCCATTGCCCATGCTGCAGTCGAGATTGCCCGCCGCGATGAAAACGCAGGCAAACTCATCGTGTTCATTGTCTGCGACACTGCGGAGCGGTATCTGAGTACCGAGCTGTTTGATTGATCACACATTTTGCGTTATAGAATGAATTAACACTGTGGGAGCGGCTTTCAGCCGCGATTTCTTTTGAATCGCTTCTGAATACATGCGCACATTTGAAAAGGAGAAATTGCTTTGGAGGTAAAGATATGAGTAACGATCAGTCAAAGAGTGCCTGTGAGGAAGACTCTCTCATCAGGAGGGTTGTTAATGAGTTGTGCCGGAAACAGTCATACGAGTCTGTCTACCACCGGCCCACCATCACAGGAGTGATGCCGTCACTGGAAGCCCTGACCGAGGTTGTAGACCGGCTCAAGAGCGTTCTTTTCCCTGGATATTTCAATGACTCGGAGATGACTGCCGAGACCATGCCGTTCATCATCGGCAATCATATCGACAAGATCCAACGGCTTCTAGCTGAACAGATCAAGAGGGGGTATGACTTCGCCTGCGAGATAAAAGACAGGCAGTCCTGCCTGGAGTGTGAGGATCGTTCCCGGTCCATGGCGCGCGAGTTTATCGCTACCATACCTGAAATCAGAAGACTGCTTGCCTCTGATGTCATTGCCTCCTTTGAGGGAGATCCGGCGGCCAAGAGTACCGGAGAGGCTATCTTCTGTTATCCGAGCATCAAGGCAATGACCAATTATCGCATAGCTCATGAACTCTTCAACCTGGGCATGGATATCATCCCCAGGATCATTACAGAGATGGCGCATTCGGAAACCGGCATTGATATTCACCCCGGCGCATCCATCGGCGAAAGGTTCTTCATCGACCACGGCACAGGCACGGTCATCGGAGAAACCTGTGAGATCGGCACCAATGTGCGGCTCTACCAGGGTGTAACGCTTGGGGCATTGAGCTTCCCGAAGGACGAGAACGGTAAACTGGTCAAGGGAATACCCAGGCATCCCATTGTCGAAGATGACGTCATCATCTATTCCGGCACTACAATCCTGGGAAGGGTGAGGATCGGAAAGGGATCAATCATCGGCGGCAATGTCTGGCTTACCCATGACGTGGAACCGGGCACGCGTGTTGAACAGCGCAGTCACTCCAAACCTGTTGTTGTTGAATGTGATGGGTGATTGTGTGCATACCCGGGCGATCAGGCATGGCAACGAAATCGTGAAGTATACCCTGCTGGGGCTTTTTACCCTCGTTTTTGCCTGTTGCTTCACGCTCTCCTTTGCATATGCCGGGCAGGACAGCCGGGTTTTTCTCTGGCGTGTCATCTCTGAGAAGAACACGGTGTATATGCTCGGGTCTGTCCATGTGCTGAAAAAATCCGCTTATCCTCTGGATGAGCGGATCGAAAAGGCCTACTCAGACAGCGGCTGCATCATGTTCGAAACAGACATGAAAGAGGTAGCCATGCCTGCCACCCGGTTGAAAATGATCGCTTCCGGTACCTATCAGGACGGGACGAGGCTTGAGCAGCATATCTCAGGGAAAACCTATGACCTCCTCAAAGAAAAGGTGAGAGACGCCGGTATGAGCATGGAACGGTTCGATACCCTCAAGCCATGGCTCTGCGCCGTCACCTTAAGCGGAACGGAATTGAAGCGCATGGGGTTTGACCCGGTCTTCGGCATAGAATCACATTTCTTCACCAGGGCACAGCAGGATAAAAAAGATCTGATGTTTCTGGAGTCTCCGGACTATCAGATCGACCTCATCTCCGGCGCCCTCGGGGACAGACCCGAAGATCTGCTGAAACAGACGATTGCCGAGCTCGAGGTGATCGAGACGATGTCTGCAGATATGCTGAACGCCTGGGAAAGCGGGGACGCGGGCAGGATGGAGTCCATCGTGAGCATGAGCCTGAAGGATTACCCGCGCATCCATGATACACTCTTTGTTCAGCGCAATACCGACTGGACGGCACAGATCGAAAAGCTCATGGGTGGTGATAAGAATGTCCTGGTGATTGTGGGCGCCGGGCACCTGGTGGGGACAAAGGGCGTGCTGGCTCAGCTGAAGGCCAGGGGGTATCCCGTGGTCCAGCAGTGAATTATGTTCACCTTTCCCGGTAATGCACTATATAGCGGACCTCCTTTAGAGATATTGATTCAATACAGCGGCTTCATATTAAATCTCTGTGGGAGCCCCTTCAGGTACGATGTGTGTGGTAATCGCGGGTAAACCCGCTCCCACAAAAACATAGGTACAGGTTGGTACAGGTTCAGAACATAGGTAACTTCACCTTTCACCTTAAACCTCACACCTTATACCTCGGACCCTTCTTCTTACTGATTCGCGAAAGCATCCTTGATGTCCATGATGAACTGGCATAGTATCGGGTTTACTAAGACGGAATAGGTAGTATGCTGATCAGCAGGGGATGAACAGACGCTTCGTCTATACCATTTAAGGGGAGGGTAATGTATGAAGATAAAGGCCATTGAACTCTACCATGTTTCAGTACCGCTCAGACAGACCTTCTGGCCCACCTGGATCCCGGGGTATCCGCAGACCCACAACCGGTTCACACTCATCAAGATCATCACCGACGAGGGGATTACCGGCTACAGCGCGGGAACGGCCATGGGCAAGGAGCGTGAAGGCCTGGGCGACCTGATCGGGAGCTACCTCATCGGTGCGGACCCGACCGATATCGACCAGGTCCAGGGGCTTCTGAAGCAGGCAGGC
>JAFGTK010000074.1 GCA_016934135.1 Deltaproteobacteria bacterium
CACTTCTGCCGTTTGAATTTGCAGCTCTTGGCATCATGCCCGAGCACCGAACAGCAGAAGATGTACTGGCATGGATGTCTGTGCTGCTCAGGGAGTTCGACCCGGAAGCGTTGAATCAGGGTCAACTGGAAAATGCAGCCCTTATTCAGAAGCTCACTTCAGTATACGGTCCCGCCGGATATGCCATGTTCGAAGATCTGAGATGGACAAATGATCCCGAGGCACTGACCTATATCCCTGAGAGCACTGCAGCAGTCGAATCTGTGCAGACCTTGACTAATGACGCACTGAAACGAAAAGCGAACCCCCCTGCAGGACACAAGGATCTGTTGAAGGCTGCACAAAGATTGTCAGCACAAAAGGCGGATGTCATCGAGAAGCTCAAGCAGATCAATGCCTTTGTAAAGATGGGCAGTTATGCCTGGGCCGTATCGGGAGACAAAACCTCAAGCAGCAATCCTGTCTTGTATTCCGGCCCGCAGATGGGGTTTTCCGTCCCGTCGATTGTTCTTGAAGGCTCCATAGCAGGAGGAGGCCTGACGATCTCCGGCATGTCGGTTCCGGGTGTGCCTGGGATTGTGATCGGCAGAACCCCTCATCATGCCTGGTCCATGCAGGTGGGTCATGCTCACACAGTTGATTACTATATAGAAGACCCCTCGAATGTGTACCTGCATCGAATGGAAACCATTTCAGTTGCAGGATCGGCAGATGTAACCCTGCCTGTGTTCCGTTCTCCGCACGGCCCTGTCATCAATCCTATCCCCTATGACCCGGCCGGGCCCGTCATTGCTTGGAAGTATTCCCATTGGGGATATGAATTCAACAACATCAAGGCATATCTTGACATTGCGCGCGCTGAAAGCATGGATGAATTCGGAGAGGCTATCGAGGGCGTGGCAGTGAGCCAGCACTTCTGCTATACAGACAATGACGGGAATATCGCCTACTGGATGTCCGGCAGGGATCCGTTAAGACCTGCAGGGGAATGGCGTCTGCCTCAGGGGGCAGTACCCGGTGCCCCGGTCCTTGAATGGGACCCTGCAGTGCTGATTGCGCGATCCACTGACAGGAACACTCCACAGGGCTACTATTGCGGCTGGAACAACAAGTCCTCTGCGGAATATCCTGCATCCTTCAACAACCCTTCCTATTTCTTCGGGCCCTTTCACCGGGCACATGTCATAGATGACTATCTCTCTGCTCATAATGACCTTACCTATGAGGATATCAGGGATCTGGCCCTGTTCATCGCCACAACGGATTCCTTCGGCAGCGGAGGAAATCCCTGGCAGTTCGTTGCTGATGATTTCAGGTCTGCTGTGGAAACAGCCGGGCTTATGGACGAGTACTCGGGCATATTCGATCTGCTCGATGCATGGGACGGTCACTTTGTTGCCGGCGGCGAAAGCCAGTGGCGTACCGGGCCTGATCGAAGCGATGCATGGATTTTTATGGACGCCTGGATACGAGAGGTTCTGGAACTGACCTTTGCGGACGAACTGACCCTGCCCGGAGAGACAGCCCCGTACAGGACGTATGACGCAGAGCACAAAAACCGCCTCTTCAATGTCCTGCTTCACGGCCTTGCAGGGACCGCTTCAGGCATCGTCAACCTTTATCCATGGTATTCGCCGTATTCCTCATATGAGGAAATAATCGTGACAGCACTGGACAATGTACTCGTCCTGTACCCGCTTGATGAAACACCCTGGGGAACAGGGGCACGGGGAACCATAGATTACCGGCATGACTTCCTGGGACTGATCCATCAGGCACCACTGTCCTCCAGGTCAACCTATGCCCATTGCGTGGAGTTCGGGCCTTTCGGGCCTGAACGTATCGAGAGCATGTTCCCTCTTGGAGAGTCAGGAACCATCCTCGTAGGACCAGGCGGAGCACCGCTGTTTGACATCAATTTCTTCAGCATGACCCCGGTCTTCGATCCGTTTATGCCGAGAGATTTCCCTGTGTTTGAACAGTAATGGACTGATTGAATACAAGCCCCGCCCTTTCCCTCAGGACGGGGCTTTCTTATGTACGGATGAAAAAATCTGTTTCCTTTTTCCTCCTTATTCGCTAGGAAGATAGTCCGTATACAATAGCATGTCAGCACGGTTATATTCTTTCTTGACCGGTCAGACTGCTTGCTCACAAAGGATTGGTATGAACATCTCAGTCGTAAAATCCGATTCTCTGCTCCTCTCAACAGCAATCATCTGGGGTTTCGCCTTTGTGGCTCAGCGCCTAGGCATGGACTATGTAGGCCCGTTCATCTTCAACGGCGTGCGTTTTGCACTGGGAGCTCTGGTGCTTCTGCCCTTTATCCTGAGAAACAGTTACTGCACTAATAAAGATACGATACAAGACAGCCCTCAAGTGAAAAAGATCGGTATCTATGGGGGAATCATGGCAGGCATTGCGCTGTTTTCCGGGGCCTCCCTTCAGCAGGTGGGGCTGGTATATACGACAGCGGGAAATGCCGGATTCATAACCGGTCTGTATGTAGTCATTGTACCGATCATGGGCATTTTTCTCAGGCACAAAACCAATACAGGCACCTGGACAGGGGCGTTTCTTGCTTCAGGAGGGCTGTATCTGCTGAGTGTAACCGAGCAGCTCACTATTGCCTTCGGTGACCTCCTGGTACTTATAGGTGCCTTTTTCTGGGCCGGACACGTTCTCATAATCGGGTGGCTCTCCCCCAGACTGGACTCGTTCAGACTGGCCCTGATGCAGTACACTGCGTGCTCCGTGCTGAGCATTATGGTTTCTTTTATGATCGAAGATACAACCTTGTACAGCCTTGTTCAGGCATGTATACCGATCTTCTACGGCGGGGTCATGTCTGTTGGTATCGCCTATACACTGCAGGTAATAGCCCAGAAAGATGCACATCCTGCCCATGCCGCAATCATTCTCAGCCTTGAAGCGGTCTTTGCCGCTGTGGGAGGATGGATGATCCTGGATGAAGTCTTCACCCCCCGGGAGTTGCTCGGATGCGCACTTATGCTCTCTGGCATGCTGTTGTCTCAATTATGGAGATTCATCCGGTTCAGAAACCGACGGGTGATGACATGAGCACTATCTTACAACAGGGGCTCTCAATGCCTTATGCATGATAAGCCCGGGGTCAAACGACACGATTTATCCTTGTGACAGAAAGTTGAGCTTCACCTTTGCCTAAATAAAGTTTTTCCTCTTCATCTGATTAATTTTTTGATTCACTTTTCCGATAGATCAACTGTTGAGAACAAAGTCAAACTGCAGAAAGGATTTGTATGGATGTAAAATTGGTAAACCCTTTTATTGATGCAACGATCCACGTGCTTTCGAGCATGGCCTTTACCACTGCTCATGTCGGCAAACCTTATCTGAAAAAAGACAATCTTGCCAAGGGCGACGTCACCGGCATCGTGGGGCTTATAGGAGAAACCAGGGGAACTCTCTCCATAAGCTTCTCCGAAGAGTGCATTATTGCCATTGTCAGCATGATGTTCGGCGAAAAGATTACAGTTATAAATGAGGAAGTACAGGATGCCGTGGGGGAACTCCTTAACATAGTATCAGGCCAGGCCAGGCAGAAACTCGAAGGTATGGGCAGGTTACTAAAAGGCGCCATCCCAACGGTTATATCAGGGAAAAACCACAGCATCACCCATATCACATCCCATTCCATTGTTGCCATACCTTTCGAGACAGATGCCGGCAGATTCACAATCGAGATCTGTCTCGAAGAATAATCCGTAATCCGTTAAGGCACATCTCCGGCTGCAGTGACATAGCAAAGGCAATGAAAAGGGAACTATCTGGTAAAGATAACAGAATACTCCCTTTATTGAAGGCAGCCTTTATGATTGTGCTCCGAAGAGCCTGCTCATACGCATAAGCAGGTTCAGGTCGCCTTCGACCGTATACTTCTGTTCAAGGAACATCTGCTGACCGTCAGCCTTTCCTGCCATGATATCCATCCACAGTTCAAACGGTGTGCTGATGGTAAGGTCTGGTTTTTCTGCAGGGCCATTTGATGAGGAAATCCTTCCGTCAGTTATTCTGAAGTGGCACTCGCCCTGAACTTCACCGGTAAAACGGTACTGGATGACCGCGCTGATATTGCCGTCAGCACCTGGATTGAATGCAATATTCATGATGGCCATGAAGTCCTCCAAGGAATCCGGCCTGGGCATCATGCCCTTTTCATCGAACTCCTTCGGGGTAACACCCTGGTCTATGCAGGTCTTCCACATAAGGTCCCCTATCCTTAAGAATGCACGGTGGTCTTCGACGATATCCTGGGTAATACGCTGCATGGTCTCCGGGGAAACCTTGAGCGAGAGAACAATTTCACGGCCTGCCTGCCGGGTAGCTTCGAGGATTTCACCGGCCTTCTCATTGACAAAGGCAAGAGGCAGTGCCTCTGCAAGCGGCCGATAGATCTCTGCAACAAGACCTCCTTCCCTGCCGTATACAAAATTAGCCCAGGCAGAAAGCTGGTCGAAAACCGAGTATTCAGGGAACCCGGCAACGCTGAGCATGACAATTCCGGGGTGCGGTCCGCGCAGCGGATGTGTGGTCTTACCGTGTCTTTCCTTAAAAAACGGCTCAATCGCAGGAAGTGTACGCTCGATAAAGGTCTTCAGCTGAGCGTTTACCGTAAAATGATAGAGTGGAGTCGCAAAAACAGCCAGGTCCGATCCCAGAAACTTCGGAAAAAGCTCAGTGGTCATATCATCGTTATGAAGGCACACACCCGGGGTCTTTGTCCAGCAGGTAAAGCACCCGATGCAGTTGTTGATCTTCTTTTTCCTCAGCTCGACAACCTCCACGTCGGCACCGGCATCGCGCATCCCTTCAACAAGGTGGTCGAGCATTAGTTTTGTCTTGCTCTGTCCATCCGTTCTGGCACTCGAATTTATGGCAAGAACTTTCATAAATCCTCCTTTATACAAATAATATCAGGCCTTATTGCCGCCCAACTCGATCCAGACGGCACGGGCCTTTCCGAGAAGAGCTCCGGTCTCGGAGAAAACCGCGGTACCTGCGTGATACTTCCTGCCTTCTTTTGCAATCTTCCATCCCATTGCCACACATCTCTGGCCGGGATGTATCCTCCCTGGGATATCCGCAGTCAATTTCCCAAGTACGACAGGAAGTTTGTCGATTACCGCAAATGCACCCGGACAGTCCAGGCAGGCCCAGATAAATTCGTTGCGTACATACCCTGTTTCATCCGCGAGTGATTCATGGGGAATCCAGGGAGATGCAACTATGCCGTTGCTGTCCAGCCTGCCAGGAAAGATTCGCAGGCCATCGCCGGGTGAACGATCGGGCCCGCAGACAAAACACATGGGAAATGGATGGTAATGAAAACCGGCGTATCCCTTCGATGCTGTTTGAGCCTGTTCATATATCGGAGGCTGAGGCACATCGAGATCCAAGGTAGAAGGTACTGCCTGGGCAACAACTGCATCGCCGTTCCTGAGTAAAACCATGGGACTGCTGCTCCGGTCAACAATAAGGGGCTTCTCGAGAGGTGGCGGCTGTCTGAGCATGACCTCTGCAGTGCCGTCAATATAACTGGCAAGAAGACCGCATACATATCCTCCGTTGCCGGAATCGCTCGGTCCGCAGAAGCGTTTTGCAATAGTAATATTTTCCCGCATAAGGGAATCCTCCTTATCGTGATCTCTTTAAAGATTACCTTTTTGAATAGACTGACGCAATACAAAAACAGGCACAATGAATCCATCTTCAGGTTCTTCAACTCAAGATTTGCCCTGAAAAGCCCACCTGTGATATCCCTTAATGCATGAAGAATCGCCCGCGACATGTAATTAAACAGTGCAGCAGGCCCGAATGTGCCATGCGCTTTCCTGTCCTTGACCAGGACGATCTAGGATCTGTATGCCCTTTGTGCAGGGCATCGACAAGAACGGTTGAGGGCCCGTATGAGGAATATGATATAACAAATACAGAGGCAGATACCGGCAATCCGGCCATAGAGGTCCTTCTGGACAATATCCGAAGCATATATAATGTGGGCGCTTTTTTCAGGACAGCAGATGGTGCAGGCATTCGCCGTATTCACCTGTGCGGGCTGACACCCACTCCCTCGAACAGGCGCCTTGCAAAGACAGCCCTTGGTGCTCAGGACTCTGTTTCCTGGATCTATCATCGAAACGGGTTAAATGCAGCTCAGTCTCTTAAAAACGACGGCCTTCGATTATGGGCACTTGAAGGCGGCAGGATCTCAATCCCGCTTCCAACTGCGGCCAAGGACTTTTCAGGGCCCCCGATCGTACTGGTTGTCGGCAATGAGATATCCGGGGTCGATCCAGGCATATTGAAGCTGTGCGACAAGATCTTTCATATCCCCATGAACGGCATTAAAACATCTCTCAACGCAGCCGTATCTTTCGGAATTGCAGTATATGCCCTGCGCTTTCTAAAACATTATTAAACAATCCTTATCCATTTACCGATAGAAGAACTACACATTATTGATTTTGTTCATACTACGAGGAAATTATGGATGTAAGCTTGGTGAATCCTTTTATCGATGCAACAATCTATGTGCTCTCGTCTCTCGCCTTTACTAATGCTCATGTGGGTGAACCCTATCTGAAGAAGAACAATTTAGCCAAGGGTGATATTTCCGGAGTTGTGGGTCTGACAGGCGAGGCAAGCGGATCCATTTCAGTGACCTTTTCAAAAACATGCATACTCAAGATAGTCAGCAAGATGTTCGGCGAGGAGGTAACCGAGATCGACGATGACGTAAAAGACGCCGTGGGTGAGATCCTGAATATCGTCTCCGGCAATGGGAGACAGAAGCTGCAGACAATGGGAAAGACCATGAAAGGGGCCATCCCCACCATAGTTACCGGGAAAAACCACACAATAACCCATATTACAACCGCCTCGGTAATCGCGATCCCGTTTTTCACGGAAAACGGGGATTTTACCTTTGAAGTGTGTTTTGAACAGTAGTATCTTTTAGGTATCCGTTATCATTCAGAAAGATAGATCTCTATCCGCTCTTTTTGCTTTCCTATATTGTTTCTCTTGAGAAGAATATCGCCGATTTCTCCGGTAGTCCTTATATGAGTTCCTCCGCAAGGGATCTTTGCAAAACCGTCAATCTCCCAGTAGCGCAGTTCCCGGTCTTTGTCGCTGAATTCACTTCTTATAGGAAGATCGGCTTCTATCATTTGCATGGACTCGCGAGTAATAATTGGAAATACCTG
Source organism: Deltaproteobacteria bacterium (assembly GCA_016934135.1). GTDB lineage: Bacteria > Desulfobacterota > Desulfomonilia > UBA1062 > UBA1062 > DSAD01. The sequence goes on from JAFGTK010000074.1 coordinate 7,248, forward strand.
TGATATATTGCCATCCCATACAAAATCGATCCGCGCCTTGTCCGAGTGGATATTCGCCCCGATTTTCAAAGGCCTGTTGAAGTGTTGGTAAACAAGTTCCAGCACGATCTCTGCCGCAAAGTGAAGCCTCATGAGCCGGTATCTTCTTTTCCAGTCGATCTCCATGAAAACATAATCATCCTTCTTGAAGGAATGCGGGCCTTCTATGGTATAGAAAATCTGCCTGTCCTCTTTTATCGCATTGACTACCCGGTGTCCGCCAATGCTCCCTGAATCAGAATCCTGCCCGCCTGAAGCAGCGTAGAATATTGTACGGTCAACAGTGATTGTATCTCCATGGACACAGGTGATATGCACCCAAAGTTCTCTTAAATACGGGTTCTCCCAGAATATCTTCTCAGTACACATGGATCTGCTCCTGTGACTTGGTGTATTTATTGGATAATTACCGGTAAAGGTGTTCACTCGCAAGCATGAATTATTTACCTGCATTGAATATAGCCATAAGACAATCCATTGTATACAGGATACCGGATTCAAGAAATACATTATTTAACCGAACATATTTCATATAGG
>JAFGTK010000347.1 GCA_016934135.1 Deltaproteobacteria bacterium
GCAAGGGCGACGGGGCTCCCATGGTTATCATCGAGTGGGTTGAGCCTCTGGCCAAAGCAAAAGAGGCTTCAGAGAAATAGTCTTGGCTGCAGATGAGGGTGCATCTCCAGCAATAACGCTGTCCGGGGTTACCTTCTCCATTGAAGACAAAACTATTATCCGAGGCATCGATCTCGAAGTACCGGCAGGGGCCTACTTCGGCATAGTGGGCCCTAACGGATCCGGAAAGACTACCTTGGCATATCTCATTTCAGGCATACTCTCGCCCGAAGGGGGCAGCGTAGACACCCATGGCCTCAGGATCGGTCTGGTCCTGTCAAACCCGGCAAACCAGATCGTCAGCCTGGTGGTGGAAGAGGACATTGCCTTCGGTCCGGAGAATATGGAGTTGAGCAGCGCGGACATCAATGCCCGGATCGACTCTTCACTGGCAGCCATTCATGGGGAATATCTCAGGCAGGAGCTTACCTCCGCTCTTTCGGGCGGAGAACTCGCAAAGGTGGCATTCGCAGGCCAGCTGGCACTGGATGCCGACGTGTTCGTCCTTGATGAAGGCACCGTGATGCTGGACCCCATAAGCAGGGCTACGCTCCTTTCCACGGTGAAGGAGCTCCATAGAAAATACAAAAAGACCATTGTGCACATATCCCACCGGCTCGATGACCTTGAGTGTGCCGATACCGTGGTGGGCATAGTGGGGGGAAGGATAACCGTGCGTGCTCACGGGGTGCTCGGCCTGGTGAAGGAGGATTCCCGCATTGACATCCCCGGGATCGAGCCGGGCGAGCGGCTCCTGTACAGGAGTCTTCTGAATGATCTGGGGATTGATGAGCCGGACCTGGAGAAGGCAACACGCAAACTGGCGCAACAACTTCTTTTGAACAAAAAGGATTTGACTGATCAATAAATGATTGTTTCTTGAGGGCCTGGGATTCCTGTACGTTCATATTGGTGATTTAAGAGAGCATATGGGAAAGGGATTGCCATAAAACTGTTACCTATGTCCCTTTACGCTTTTGTTACCTATGTCCTTGACTCGTACACCCCACGTAGCCGTTCCGTCCGCCGCGGCGGACGGAATTCGCTCAGTCGCACAGGAAAAATCCGCGAGCAATTAAACTCACTCCATTTCATTCCGCTCAGACAAAATTGCTCGTTAACCGGATTTTTTCTGCACTCCATCGCCGGCTCCGAGGGGACCCCGTTTGGTGCGGTGCCAAGCTACTACTTCGGGAGCTTTGGATTCATACGAGATGAAGAATGAGAGAGGTGCTGGATGCCGAGATATGCCTAAGACAATAGCTGATTCAATTTATACCAGTATTGCTGGTTATATTTGTGGCGGTAATGTTATTCATCAGGTTACCATGACTGAGGTCTTATAAGCTTCTGCCCGTTACCCAAATCGATTTCATCTTCAAATATGCACGTTTTCAGATGGAATTCTTTCATTTTCATATAGAAGTTGCATGTCTGTTTCAGCTGTTCAGATCATCTGCCAAGGGGAATAACGACACCAATTTCTTTGGCCGGGAAAATTTGTTGGACTGTCTCGATTGCAGGGACAAGATCGGTATCTCCAGAGATTAGTACAGCCTTGTCATACTGATCCTGGAATGCCAGTTTAAGCAGGTAAACAGCTATATTCACATCGGTCATCCTTTCCTCAAACGTCTGGTATTCCCGATGGCATCGTCGGCATTTTCGGTCGACTTTCTTGAACATGCCGTAAACGACTTTTATACCTCTGGATTTCTGTGCCCGTAACAACAATTTATGCCGCTGCATTTTATCAGGGGACCAGTTCGCTAAGGCTGTAAAGTAATAGATATCCACGATTGTATCTTTTTGCCACCTTTTCATTTTTTGAACACGTGAATGGCGCAGACACCGCCTGCGCCGACCATGTGGGTCAGGGCATAATTGACGGGCTTTACGATCTGCCGTTTTCCGCACTGCCCCCGCATCTGCCAGAGCACCTCGGCTACCTGGCCGATACCGGTGGGGCCGACGGGATGACCCATGGAAATCAGACCGCCGCTCGTATTGATGGGATGCTTCCCGGTAATGGTCGTCACGCCGTCCTGAACCAGCTTCCCCCCTTGCCCTGTCTCACATAAGCCAAGCGCTTCCAGATAGATGATCTCTTCGATGGTGAAGGCGTCGTGCAGCTCGATGAGATCCAGGTCTTCCGGAGAGATGCCGGCCTTTCTATAGGCCTCCTGGGAGGCCAGCCTGGTCAGGGAGACAAAGAAATCGCCATCTTCCGGCGTACTTTTGTTAACGGATGCGGCGACAGTCGGACACAATTTGTCGGTATAGTTCTGTGCGATTTCCTTTGTGCAGACGATGACCGCAGCAGCCCCATCATCCATCGGGCAGCAGTGCAGCACTGTCAGCGGATCTGCCACCATGCGGTTCGTATTATTGGCCTGCTCGAGGGTGCATGGCTTCTGAAAATGAGCATAGGGATTCAGGCTTGCGTTGAAATGACTCTTGACGGAAACCTGGCCGAGCTGTTCCCGCGTAACGCCGTATTCTTTCATGTAGTGTCGGGCGAGTCCGGCAAAGTATTGGACCGGCAGCATCTTTCTGAACTTCGTATCCACCCTTTCGTCATTTTCCGGCTCCGGCTGAGACTGTATGGGCTCTGGGACTGCCGCATTTTCCGGCTCAGGCTGCGGTTGATTGGATACGAGCGGCGGCGCCACAAGCTGTGTGCCGAGATTATCGACGCCAAAGGCAAGCACGATATCGTTTTCTCCGGAGGCGACGGACAGGTATGCTTCTCTGAATGCGGATGATCCACTGGCGGACGCATTTTCCACAATTGTAATGCCCAGGCCCGTATATCCCATTTTATTGCAGATGGCATGTCCCCCGGATACATGGGGCTGCACCGTGCCGCAGTAAGCGGCCTCGATATCTTTCCAGCCCATGCCCGCATCCATCAGCGCCAGGGAAACCGCCTCCGAGCCCATATCAACAGTGGTTTTCTCAGGAAATATTCCATAGCGATGAAGCCCGGCGCCTATAACAACAACATCCCTCATGATCAACCCTTTCCTGTTGCAATGATGTTTTAGGTACAACAACAATTTCAAGAAAAACAGGCCCTCTTTTCCTGCGGTTCAGAGAGACATGTGCAGGAAATGGTTTATGACCCCGTTTACTCAAAATTAATTATTAAAACCATGTTAGTTTTGAAGTATATACGGATCTATTTTGTATGACAATAGCAGAAGAACGCAGGGCGTCCGTGAAATATAGACATTTGGCATTTGGCATTTAATCTCAATTTTAACATAAAATCAGTTAGATAAAATGTCACGATTTCATGGACGTTAATTGCCAATCATCCGCATTGCGCCTTGCAGACCGCGTTCAGGATTTTTGCGAGGTTCTCAAGCTGATAGGGTTTCTTGATGATGCCGGAGAGTTCTTTCCCGAGGAAACGCCCCGTGATCTCCTGTTCATCGAAGCCGCTTGAAATGATTATCTTTATGTCACTGCGTATGTGCCGCAGTTCTTCAAAGGCTGCCTGTCCGTCTTTCTTCGGCATGGTGAGGTCTAAAATGATGCAGCCTATTTCATCTTTACGGGCGCGGAAGATCTCAAGGGCTTCATCTCCGTCCGCTGCGGTAAAAACCCGGTAACCGAGATGTTGCACCATGGAGCTGCAGACCGACAGTACGATATCTTCGTCATCAACGATGAGAACGGCTTCATTGGGCCGCGGCACTTTTCTTGTCTCTCCCGGAATCGTGGCGGCAGATTTTATCTCCTGTCCGAGCTGCTTGCCTTCCTTGGATGAAGGAAACAGCGCTCTGATTGTGGTTCCTTTTCCCGGTTCGCTCTCTACCGTGATGGATCCCTTATGCCCTTCAATGATGCCGAGCACTGCAGCCATGCCGAGGCCTCTTCCCGTGAACTTTGTGGTAAAGAACGGATCAAACAGCTTCTCCTGTGTCTGCTCATCCATTCCGCATCCCGTGTCCTTGACCTCGAAGAATACATACAGGCCGGCTGGCGGTTTTTCTTTGAACCGGCTCTGCAGAAAATACGTTTCGTCACATTCCTGCATGCCTGTGGTAATGGTGATAATACCCGGTTTATCAGCAATGGCATCCGAAGCATTGACGATGAGGTTCATGATGATCTGCTGGACCTGTCCGGGGTCGGCTATGATGGGAGGCAGGTCTCTGCTCATCCGGAGGTTCAGTGTTATGGTCTTTGCAATGGATGCCTTGAGCAGGTGAGTCATCTCCTCTACCATCTCGCTCATGTCAAAGGATTTGAGATCAAATTTCCCTCTGCCGGAGTATGCCAGCATCTGGTTCGTAAGGTCGGCCGCCTTGTGTACGGCGGACAGGGCATGTTCGATATAGGTACGGGAACGTGAGACCGGAGACATGTCGAGGAGCGCCAGGTCAAGATTTCCCAGGATCGCCATGAGAAGATTGTTGAAGTCGTGAGCGATGCCGCCTGCCATTAC
>JAFGTK010000348.1 GCA_016934135.1 Deltaproteobacteria bacterium
GTTGCCGGAGCAAATCCCCGTGATACGCTTGTATCCCGAACAGGGATCATGTAGTGCTATTCCTTTGCTCGTGAAGGAAGTGATGTGCCGTCATGTTCTCCTCCCTTTTTTGATCTCATTTCATCTCCGGTGATTGCTGAAATACTTATCATGGATAAATACACAGGTGCAAGCTCATGAAGACAAACAGCTGATACTGCCCTCATGCAGGATCAGGATCGGGCACACTCATCATCTTGCATAAAGCCTGGTTTTGCACTATAGGTGGGAGGCATGAAGTCTGCTGGATTGTTCCTTATTATAACAGGCGCCGGGATTGTCCTTGTAGGATCAGCGCTCTGCCTTGGCGTCAATCTGTCCTGGTTCGGTAAGCTTCCTGGAGATATACGCATCGTCAAGCCCGGGTACAGTCTCTATGTGCCGATTGCAACATGCATAATAATGAGTGCCGTCATCTCCCTGATAGTATACCTTTTCAAGATATTCAGGTGACATTGTGTTTATTGAGAATTTTATTACCGCATTCATGAAATATAAGACTTCCCAATACTTCACCTTTGAACATGGCTGCGGCATAGATCCTCCAATGGCTCCTGCCGAGCCGGTGCATCTCTATGTTCACATTCCTTTCTGTGTGCAGCTATGTCCGTACTGCTCCTTTCACCGGGTTTCCTACGATCAAGGTCTTGCCCGGCAGTATTTTCATGCGTTGAAACAAGAACTTCAAATGTACCATGACCTCGGATTTAGATTCAGAGGGGTGTACATCGGCGGCGGAACCCCCACCATTGATATGGATGAATTAACCGAGGTGCTCAGTCTTATCCGGAAATTATTTTCTCCAGAGGAAATCTCGATAGAGACGAACCCTGACCGGCTTGATGGAGATACCCTGGTCCGGTTGGCCGAGGGCGGAGTAAAGCGGGTCTCTGTTGGTGTCCAGAGCTTCAATGACGATATCCTCAGGGATATCGTCAGATATGAGAAATACGGCGGCGGACTGGCGCTTCAGGAGAAACTGCTGCATGCAAAAGGTTATGTGGATACCCTGAATGTGGATATGATCTATAACTTCCCCAGCCAGACCTCGGAGATGTTCGAAGGGGACCTTGCTGTTCTCAAGGAAGTCAAGCCGGACCAGATCACCTTCTACCCGCTCATGATCTCCGATGCAACGCGGGCGAAGATGGAACACCTTATGGGAAGGGTGAGCTACAAACAGGAGAAATTATTCTATCAGATGATCACCTCTCATCTGGAGAACCTCTATCAGCCAAGCTCTGCATGGTGTTTTTCCAGAAAAGGCACCTCAATGATAGATGAATATATAGTTGTGAGCAGTGAATATGTCGGCGTGGGAAGCGGGGCTTTTGGCCTTATCGGCGGTTCAATCTATGCCAATACGTTTTCTCTCGAAAACTATATTGCCCGCATCGCAGACGGGATGCTGCCTCTGTCGGCAAAAAAAGTCTTTTCGAAGAAAGAGATGGCCAGGTACACATTTCTCATGGACTTATTCGGGCTGAGGCTGGATTTAACTGCATTCAAGAAGAGATTCGGTGCTCATCTCTTTTCGATGCTCGCCTGGGAGTGTCTGTTTTTCAGGGGTATCGGGGGCATTCGAATACATCCGGGCAGTATCGAGCTGACAAGACGGGGCAGGTACTACTGGGTTACCATGATGAGAGAGTTTTTCATCGGAGTGGATAACTTTCGCGACTTCAGCCGGGAAGCGGCCGGTATAGAAATCTAGCCGCATCCGGGCCGGTTAAAGTTATGATGCCTCGGCGTCAAGTCTCTCGATAAGAAAGTCGAGTTCTCTTTTTACCTTGAGATTCTGAGAATACATGGATTCGATAGTCTCCAGCGAATGGATGATGGATGAGTGTTTTCTCGAGAATACATTGCCGATGCTCTGCAGCGATTCTTTTGTATAGCGCCTGCACAGGAATATGGCCACCTGCCTGGGATAGACAACCTCTTTTTTTCTTGAGGGAGAAATCATCTTCTCTTTAGTGATGCCGAAGTTTTTGGCCACGAAGTTCACAATATACGGGGTTGTGATCTTTTGCTGTTTGTCGAGGGCACCCTCAAGCAGTTCTTTTGCAAGGTCAAGGGTAACCTCTCTTTTCATCAGGGAACTCATTGCCGTTATGGTCATGACGGCGCTCTCCAGCTCTCTGATGCTGCTGTGGATATTGGAACTGACGAATTCCACCACGTCATCGGGCATGGTAATGTTGTTCTTTTGAGCCTTATGCCTGACAATCTTTGCCCGGGTACTCCCATCCGGTCTCTTCAGGTCGATGACGAGACCGGAAGAGAACCGGGATCTGAGCCCCTTGTCTATCTGTGTCATTGATGCAGGCGGGCGGAAACCGGAAAGAACGACCTGCTTTCCGGCACATATGAGGTCATCCAGGACATGGCACAGTTCCATCTGTGTCTTTTCCTTGTTCTTGAAGAGGTGCACATCATCAATGAAGAAGATGTCGAGGCTTGAACTTGTGTAGGTCTTCTTGAAATTGTTCATGCA
>JAFGTK010000075.1 GCA_016934135.1 Deltaproteobacteria bacterium
CAATCGTAAAAATATATTAAAGATTATCACTAATAAACCGATAGAAATAAAAAGAGCGTCTATGCTTATTAACCAGAAGGAGTATATAATGGAGGTCAAAAGCATCTTTGTTAATCATATCATGAGAACCTATGAAAAACAGGGAGCAATCAAGGCTTCACAGATGCAGAATGAAAAGACCGATAATGATATGAGATCAGATAATGTTTCCATTTCACAACAGGCAAGCAAACGGCTTTTTGGTGACTTGATGGAACAAAGTTTACAGAAAGGTTTGAGTGAGGTTCTTCCAGATGAAAATTAATAATACGACAAATCCCGATGCATTAAAGGCATATGGAACAAACGCGGCACAACGGTCACAGCTTACCCAGGAAACAGCAGGTAAACAGCCGGGCTCTACAGTATCCATACAGGATAAGGTTGACATATCAAGTAAGGTGAGAATGTTCCAGGATATAAAGAAAACCGCCATCGAGGCACCGGATATTCGTATTGAAAAGGTCAAGGATGTTGAACAGAAGATTACTTCCGGAACCTATCAGGCGGATTTTTCCATTATTGCTGATAAACTGCTGAGTTCCAATATCAACGACAAGATCTGATTACAAAGGATTGATCGATCCTTTGTAGACTGTTCTTATACCCCGTATAATACCTGAATGTATCTGACATGCATGCATGCTTTTGGTAATTCTGCCCGATGCAGCCACACCGGTTATTCCTGAAATGGATTCCATGGAGGCAAAGACTTTGTCGGCGTTTTTCACGGCATCTGCGTCCTGAGGCAGCGACAACAGGTCACAGAGAAGAAAATAGGCCTCCGAACCCAAGGCAGAGCATGTCTCCAGCGCCCCCAGATCCTTGTGTTTCCCTGCATATTTTTCTAACAGTGCTGCTCCACGTTTCGTCTGCACAGCGCCGGGGTGGAAATCAGTAATGAGATATACCCCATCAAGGTCTCTTCCACCCTTATCAAGGAATCTCCGTTCAAACAAAACATTAGAGATAATCATGCCTTCAGAAAATCCTTTTCTTTTTACCAGGGAAATCACCATATGCGAGTTGTCTTCACTGTATGGCATATAGACAACATCCGGGTTGTGCTGCAACATGGATACAACAGCTGACTCAAGTTCCTCAGAACCATCTCCCACATAAGCGATGTTTTCAATCCTTCCACCTGCGTTGATAAGTTCAGAAGAAAAAAGACTTGCAAGCAAGACGCTGCTGCTGCTTTTCTGGTCGAGTACAACTGCAACCCTGCCAGCACCCAGCGATTGCACTGCAAACAACGCTGCAGTCCTGGCCTGATCGATCAGCGTGGAACCAAGTCTGAATACCTGCACATCGGTATCGGGGTTCATTCTATTGCGTCCGACCATAACGGTAATACTGCCCTGGCCGTCCTCAGCATCAAATGCAGCGCTGTTTTGTTTCGTTCCACCGGCACTGCAGATGAGCCCCTGCAAACCATCATGTACCATACCCTTACAAACGGCATTCAAATCAGCCATATCACATGAATCCTTCATGACCAGGGTTATCCTGGCGTCATTAATCACTCCCTTTATCTCGTTGGCCATGCGTATACCATCCAAGACCATTTTTGAATATTCGTCTGATTCACCTTGTGCCGGCACACAGATACCGATCCTGACAGGTTCCTTTTCCGGATCGTATGTAAGAGTCTCTTCCCCTTCATCATGGCTGCATCCAGCTGCAACCAAAGCAATCACCAGCAACAACACTGCCTTGTGCAAATGCCGCATCATCTTCTTCATAATATGCATCTCCACTTTCATAACTTTAAGAAAAAGATAGTATATATCATTGAATTATGTTAAGCAATCAAGCCTTAATTGTGAGCTGCGCTGTTTTATAAAGGAGAAGATCCTTGCCCCGCATACATGTACTGGAAAGATCCTATGAGACAGATCTTGTCATCTTTGACAAAGACGGTACCCTTCTCGATTTTAAGGAAACCTGGATAGCAATCATCCAGGAGCTTATTTACGCAATCGATGCATATCAGCCCATGACCGCATCACTTCGGGAAAGGATAGAACATGCCTTGGGCATATACATCGATAAGAGGGAGATCGACGGTTATGGTCCGCTTGCGATGGGGACATTTTCCGAATGCAATGCATTGATCGCCTATTGCCTGTACCGTGAAGGCCAACGATGGGACAAGGCCCAGAACATAGTTGATCTCGTAGGAAAACAGGTCTTCGGCCCCTCAACAAGAAAGCAGAGCGTAAAAGCCGCGCCTGGCGCACTTGAACTGCTCAAGTCACTGAAATCACGAGGCATTGATACTGCAGTAGCGACCAATGACAAGGAATCGGATGCCCTGGTCGATATGGATTTTATCGGTGCAACCCCTTATATCGATCTTGTTGTAGGAGCCGACAGTGTGGCAAATGCCAAGCCTGCCCCGGACATGGTCAACAAGATCTGCTCATCGCTGGGAAAGATCTCCGGTAAATCCATCCTTGTGGGAGATACCATTATGGACGCATTACTGGGAAAAAATGCCGGGGTAATGCTTACAATCGGTGTCAGCGGTATTGTTTCGCCTGATGTACTTGCAGAACATGTGGATGTGGTTATCTCATCCCTGGAAGATATTACCTAGACCCCTTATTCTTCAGATAGCCTTCGATCTTTGCCTGAATACCCTCAAGGATATGTATCTGCTCCAGGTAGATATTCTTGCTGTTGTTTTGCATGATATCCCCTGTATGCTTTAAATTGTATTCCAGGATCTTTTCAAGCTCATCTTTATCCTTATCCGAGAGCACCCTGGTACGGAAGTCTTCCCTTCGCATCTTCCTGAAGACAGTATCGGTTAAAACCGGTGAACATATCCCTGCGCTCGGATGTGGGCCATTATCCTTTTCAGGCACACTCCGAATATATTCCTGAATACGATCAATATTCGTGAGTATCTCGCCTCTGAGCGCCTTAAGCATGCGCTTTTGAAAATCACTGCGTATCATCCAGGGTATAAGGATGACAACACACAGGGTGAGGCTAAAAATAATAATCATATCCATGGCAGACTGGTTATATCAAATCTGCATGCAGTAACACCAGTATTAATCTTGATAGAATA
>JAFGTK010000076.1 GCA_016934135.1 Deltaproteobacteria bacterium
AACGATAAGATCCGCATGGAAAGGCTTTTAAAAGAGCAGCAGGAGAAGTTCTCCGAATTGTTCGACAGTTCTCCCATCGGTCTTCTCTATATAAATCCGCGGGGCAATATCATAGACTGCAATGAATTCGTCTGCAATATCATGCGTTACAGCAAGAATGAGATTCAGGGTTCGGCATTTACCAAGTTTGTCGTTCCTCACGAAGAGGAGCGTCTCAGGCAGGAGTTTAAAAGGCTCTTTCTTGACGGAATTGTGATACCGAGACAGGAATGTATGCTCAGGACAGAGGAAGGGGAAACAATCACCATCGAGTACAATGTTCAGGCGATTTCCCGAAAAGGCCGCAACATAAAGGCCCTGATGGTCTTTTCGGATATGACTGAAAAGAAAGAGCTGGAGATGGAACTCCTCGAGAAGAACGCCGAGATGGAGAAAACTCTGTGGGAGATGGCGGAAGTAAAAGATGCGCTGGAAGCCCGTGCCGGAGAACTGAACCGGGCAACCGAGGAACTCAAGGTTCTCAACGAAAAACTGAACCAGCTCTCCATAACCGACGGTCTCACAGAGATCTATAATCACCGCCATTTTCAGGACAGACTTACTGATGAAGTAGAGCGTTTCCATCGGGAAAAGGGAGGTCAGATATCACTCCTGATGCTCGATATCGACGACTTCAAACGGTTCAACGATACATACGGCCACCAGTGCGGGGACATGGTACTTAAACAGCTCTCAGGCATTCTTAAGAACAGTGTCCGCAATATCGATATCCTGGCCCGTTACGGGGGGGAAGAATTTGCCGTGATCCTGCCCAATACAGGGACGCAAGAAGCAGCCAGAGTGGCTGAACGCATTTGTGAATCCATTCGATCGACCCCGTTTTCCTTTGGCGAAAGTACGTCGGTAAAGGTGACCGCGAGCATCGGGGTCGGTTCACTCGTTCGCGGACAGGGTGAAAAGGCCGAACTTATCAGAAAGGCCGACAATGCCCTGTATGCGGCTAAGGCAAAGTGGAAAGACAGAGTCGAAGTATGGGAAGAGGATTGAGTGTATCCTACCTCGTCCTCCTGATCGCCAACTTTTTCTTTTTCCTGAATTTCTCGCAGCTCATGCTGCTGCCAAAATTCATAGTCCATCTGGGACTGGGCCCTTCGGATATCGGGCTTGTCATGGGTGTGTTCAGTATATCCGTTCTCATTGCACTGCCTTTTGCAGGGATGGTCTCCGAGAGGATCGATAAAAAAAAGGTGTTTATTTTCGGAACGCTGCTGATGTCCGGTGCAACCCCGTTGTATATGTATGTTCAGACACTCGGCTTTCCCATCCTGCTTCTGCGGGTCATCCAGGGTGTGGGTTTTTCCTGTGCCTTCGGCGTCACTGCAGCGATGGTTTTCGAGATTGTTCAGGCTTCATCCGGCCGGTACTTTTTAGGTGTCCTGACGGTGTTCAATATCTCCACCCATGCCATAGGCCCTGCATTCGGCGAGTATATGATAAGGACCGCCGGTTTTGACATGTTTTTTCTGTCAGCAGCTTTTTTCGGCCTTGTAGCATGTATATCAGGATTCTTTCTTCCCTCTGTGTCAAGCAATGAAGCCAAAGCCCCGATCAACCTGCGAAGGGCTGTCCCTTATATGACGGCGACTGCGGTTCTCGGCATTGTGTTCGGATCTGCAGTGATCTTTCTTCCTCCCTATCTCATGACTGCAGGCATAACCGACTCGTCATTTTTCTTTGTCGCCTTTGTCTGCGGAAGCCTTATGGTCTGGGCATTTCTGTACAAGGTATTGCAGCGGATCGGGGAAAGGATATCATGGATTGTCAGCGTGGTTTTTCTGCTGATGCTTCCTTCCGGGGTTTCCGGACTCGGCAGCGTGCCCTTGCTGGTGCTCCTTTCAGTACTCTTCGGTTTGGGATACGGGTATCTCTATCCTACACTGAATGCCCTGTTCATCAATGATATCTGCCCCGGTATGAAAGGACTGGCGAACTCGCTTTTTGTATGGTCGTTCAATCTCGGCATGCTGCTGGCCTCTTTCGGGTTCGGCCGTATGTCTGCTGCGCTCGGGTATCAGCAGTCCTTCCTTGTGGCGGCACTGACCGGATTGATCCTTATACTTTTTACAAAAAGGCTGATCAGGACTTAATCAGATTTTAAAATTTCGAAATTCGAATTTCGAAATGAAAAATCACCCCTGAAGCTGCCCCCACATGATAAGGTCATTTTACTCTATCAGCTTATTCAACTGTAAAATGAGGGTTTGGATTCCACCTGGTCATCTTTGCCTGCATGATCGCGGCTTACGGCAAGTTTTTCTCCATGCAGTGCAATTTTTACCCTGCAGGCCGGGAAGGCCTCTTCGGATTGATGAGGAAGTTCCATGGTCAGGCATCTTGGCACCGTCATTGCTCTCTCGTATCCAACAACGTTTTGCGGAGGTGAAAATGCAACTGCCCTTTGCCAATTTACTTGGTCTTGCAACCGGTGCTGTGGGGCTTATTTCAAAAGCATTTAACGCCGGCAGCGGCAAGGCCGGTTTTGAAGCAGAACTGAATGCGGCGATCGAAGGCGGGACAAAGACCGGGAAAGCAGGGCTTATGAAGGCACTGAAGGAAAAAGGTATCCTGGATGAAGGTACCCTGGGTGAGCTTATGGGTTGCACCTCGGGCATGACGCTTGTTCAATTCATGTCGGAACTGAAAAATCTCGGGGTCAGTACCAAGGATATAGGGGTTCTCATGGGTACGGATGCATCAAAATTCAGCGATGATTCGCTGCGCAAACTGCTTGCCTCGTTCGGGATCGATGGTGCAGGGATCGATAAGATCATGTCTGATGCCAAGACAAAGGCCGAGATTGTAACGAACCTTGCAGGTTCGTTAAAGAATGTTCTGGGTAACCAGGCCGTCTCCGAAGGTCTTGATCCCGAGATGCTGGTCAAGCTGGCAACAGCAGACGACGAGACAGTGGAGAGGCTGATCGCTGCTGCTCAAGCAAAGGCGGCAGGGAAGCAGACGCAGACCGATGCATTGAATCAGGCCGTAAACGAGATGAACAAGACATCGCAGAATATGCTCACCGCACTGGAGAATGCTCCTGCGGTTTCATCTCTTTCTGCAATCACGGTCAGGGAGATCATTGCAAATGCCCTGAAAAGCATTGGAATATCAGTGGATAAGGCAGCTGGCAATGCCTCTGCAAGTGCGGAGGCAGTATCCCTTGCAGGGAAAAAGGTGATTGCTGCTGAAAATGTGTTCGGTATCAAGCGTGAAGTACTCAATGACCTGTTCTTTTCTACAGACGATGTCACCAGGAACAATGCCGTAGCACAGGTATCCAGACAGATTAATGCATATCTTGCCTCGAACTCGGGCAAACAGCTGCAGCCAGAGGTTACAGAGGCACTCTCGCTTCTCAAGACGGCAATGAGCGAAAAGGAGTTTTCCGGTATCGATAACTCCCTGAAACTCTGGAAACCCGACCTGGTCATCCCGGATGCAAGGGCCGAGATGGACAGAAGTTTCTATACGGCACTTGCAAAGCAGCTCGGCAACAATGATCCTTCCATGGTCTATGAGAGACACATGAAGCAGGTCATGGACCAGATTCGAAGAGGCATTCCTTCCCAGATGAAGGGCGGCGAGGGCAGTGTTACCCTGAAGCTTCATCCGCCCATGCTGGGACGCGTTGATGTCAATATGAGCATGAACGAGGGACAGCTCAATGCCACGTTCAAGACCGATCAGACGATGACCAGAGACATTCTGCTGCAGAACATTCATGTGCTGAGAGAGTCGCTGGCAGAACAGGGTATACGGGTTACCAATTTTTCCATAACAGCAGGCCTTGAGGAAAGAACAGCCGGTCAGGGATATGCCTTTGCCGGCCAGGACAGGCAGAATCAGGGGTTCGGCCGCCATGACAGGCAGTTGGGGGGAACACAAAGGTCCTTCAGGGAAGATGATGAACTCGTGTACGCAAGGACAACAGCCGGACAAGGTATAGCTGCAGGCGGGCTCGATATCTTCGCCTGATTAAAAGGAGAGAAACATGTCAGCAATAGGATTGGATTCCATACTGGCGAATCAGGGTTCAGTGGATGCCACCACATCGGCGGCCTCCAGCAGTGCCATGGGCAAGGATACATTTCTCAAGCTCCTTGTGACACAGCTGCAGTATCAGGACCCTCTGAATCCGGTGGAAAACACGGAATTTACCGCACAGCTTGCCCAGTTTACCCAGCTGGAAACCCTGACCGACATGGGTGAGAGCCTGGATCAGATGAGTTATCTTCAGGGATCGATCAACAACATTCAGACCCTTTCATTCCTCGGGAAACAGGTAAGTGCACAGGGAAACACGCTGAACTACACCGGCAGTGATGTGGGGATCGATTTTACCCTGGATGAAAGTGCGGCAGATGTAGTGGTAAACATCTATACAGAAGAGGGAACACGTGTTCGTTCCATGGAACTGGGACAAGCCGCTGCAGGTAACGTTACGCTCTCCTGGGACGGGACCGATGGAAATGGCGAGGCCGTGGCATCAGGACGGTACACCTTTACCATCGAGGCGATAGATTATAACGGCCAGCCTGTAAACACAAAATCCTACACAATGGGAGAGGTGACAGGGGTAAGGTACGAGGATGGCATCACCTATCTCATTATAGGGGATAAGGAAGTAACCATCTCCGACGTGGATAAGATATCAGGTTAAGACAAAGGATAAGAAAAGGAGGCACACATGGGTATTTCGAGTTCACTTTTTTCAGGGATCAGCGGTTTGTCGACGCACGGCGATGCCATGAGCGTAATCGGTGACAATATCGCGAACGTGAATACAATCGGGTTCAAGGCCAGCAGGACGACATTCGAGGATGTCCTTGCCCAGTCTGTTTCAACGGCTTCAGGCACGTCACAGATCGGACGCGGTGCCGCACTGAGCGAGATCGATACCCTGTTCCAGCAGGGGTCATTCGAGTCGACGTCAAATGCCACTGACCTCGCAATCGGCGGCAATGGTTTCTTCATTGTATCGCCGCAGGGGTCAGAGACCGAGTACTACACAAGGTCAGGCCAGTTCCGCTTTGATGCGGACGGTTATTTTACAAGCCCTGCAGGCTATGTGGGCATGGGATGGGCCCTGGACGAAGCAGGCAATGATCAGGGCACGCTGACCGAGATCCGGCTGAACGCCTTTACCTCGCCGCCCGAGGCCACCGAGGAAATCATTGCAATGACCAACCTGGACGCGACAGACACCTCAAATTCAGCCAGCCTTTTCACTGCCTGGGACGCCACAGCCGCAGAAACGATCGGCGATCAATCCTATGGATACCAGACAGCTATCCGTGTCTATGATGCTCTGGGTAATTCCCATGATGTAACCATCATTTATGACAAGATGGACCCTGCAACCAGCGAATATTATGACGGCACTGTCGATGCGGACAATACCTGGGAATATATCGTCACATGCGCCCCTGATGCTGATGAGAGGACCGGGGGGATAGCCGGTACATCCGCACAGGGAATATTGATGAGAGGGACCATGACCTTTGATTCCGCCAGCGGTGCTCTTGACTCCGTGAGTTCCTATGTGTGGAATACGACCGCTGATCCCACGGACGATGCGAACTGGGTGCCTGCAACAAGCTTCTCCACGGACGGCTACCCCGAGACCACCATATCGTTTGTGCCTGGAGTTGATCAGACCATCTCCGTACAGTTCGGTGCGCGCAGCACGACCGGGGCATGGGCCGCGGGCGGTGCGGCAAATATCGGGGATATCCTCGGTGCAGGTGATCCTCTCGCAACCTCTACCTGGGAACCGCAGGCCCTGACATCAACCCAGTACGCATCC
The DNA here is from genome assembly GCA_016934135.1 of Deltaproteobacteria bacterium. Classification (GTDB taxonomy): domain Bacteria; phylum Desulfobacterota; class Desulfomonilia; order UBA1062; family UBA1062; genus DSAD01. The sequence continues at coordinate 5,867 of JAFGTK010000076.1, forward strand.
TCCTCCACCACGGTCTACCAGACCCAGGACGGGTACGGCACCGGGTTCCTTGAGAATATCTCGGTGGATACCGACGGCGTCATGGTAGGACATTACTCCAACGGCCAGATCCTCTATCTCTACCGGGTTGGCCTTGCCAAGTTCAATAACGAGCAGGCACTGAGCAAGATAGGAGGGAACCTCTGGGCAGGGACCAGGGCCTCTGGTGATGCCATTACCGGTCATCCCGGCGAGAACGGGCTTGGAAGAATCTCGCCGAATTCCCTGGAACAGTCCAATGTGGATATTGCATCGGAATTCGTCAAGATGATATCTACCCAGAGAGGGTTCCAGGCGAACTCCAGGATCATTACCACGGTAGATGCCATGCTCCAGGAACTCATTAACCTGAAACGATAATCTCCTTTTCATGGGCACCTGAGGCGTTACCGGCGCCCGGGTGCCCATAAGTGTCAAATTAATGACTTTTTTATCCGGTGATCAGCGATCCATATTATCTAACATACTGTAATCACGGATTATAAGATACCAGCAGGTATGTGGCACAGCCCTTGCTTTGGTCTCACCAAGACTAAATACCTAAGGGGCATATATGGATTTCGCAACGATTATCGGTGTTGTATTCGCCTTCGGCATGATCCTGATGGGGATCATGGCCGGCGGACCCATAAGCCTGTTTGTCAATGTGCCGAGCCTTCTGATCGTGGTTGGGGGTACCTTCGGGATCATCTTCATCAATTATCCCTTAAAGGATGTTCTTGGACTGGCGGGAGTAATCAAGAATGTCTTTTTTGCCCAGTCACGTGATGCCCAGGGACTCATTCCCACCTTTGTGGATTTTGCGACAAGGGCCAGAAGGGAAGGTATCCTTGCCCTGGAAAGCGCTGCGGGCGAGCTTCAGGATGCATTCTTCAAACAGGGCCTGGAACTGGTTATCGACGGTCTGGAGCCGCAGGCCATACGTGAGATCCTGGAGACCGAGATCGAGCACATCGAGAGACGGCATACAAAAGGCGCGGATATCCTTAATTCCTTGGGTGCGTTTGCTCCTGCCATGGGTATGGCAGGTACCCTCATAGGTCTTGTGCAGATGCTGCAGTCCATGGCAGACCCGTCCACCATCGGCCCGGCCATGGCAGTAGCCCTGATCACAACATTCTACGGTTCCCTGCTTGCAAATATGATCGCATTGCCCATGGCCGGAAAGCTCGGGATGCGCTCAAAGGAAGAGGCACTGGAAAAGGGGATGATCATTGAGGGGATCATGTCCATATCAGCGGGAGACAACCCCAGGATCGTCGAGAGGAAGCTTCATTCATACCTGGCTCCCGGTCTGAGAGAGGACAGTTCCCGGGGCGGTGATTGATATGGCCAGAAAGAAAAGGGTATATGTAGAGCCCAAGAGGGATCTGACCGCCTTTCTCTTTACCTCGCTCATGCTTATTCTTCTGACCTTTTTCATCGTGCTCACATCCATGGGGGTTCAGGATGAGAAAAAACAGAAGCTCGCACTCAATTCGCTGATGGGGAGCTTCGGGATCCTTCCCGGAGGCAGCAGCCCGTACAGGGATACCGGGGGAAAAGACCTTCTTCCCCAGTCAGCACCGCTTCGTGAAGAGGCCTTAAGTATCAGGAAAATACGGGCAACACTGAATGAAAACGGCATTATAAACGGGATGGGGGTATCAGAAGGGGCAATAGGTGTTACCATTACCCTGAAATCAAACGTACTCTTCAAACCGGGATCGGATGTCGTCATAACAAAGAGCATGGATGTGCTCGATTCGCTGGTAAAGGTGCTCTCTATGATCGACAACCATATCGTCATTACCGGACATACCGATTCCGTGCCCTATGAATCCGCTCCATACTATTCGAACTGGGCCCTTTCATCAGCCAGGGCCCTGTCAGTATTGAACTATCTGACGGGAAAAGGGGTGTCGTCGCAGAGGCTGAGCGCGTACGGAATGGGTGCGGTCAGGCCCATTACCTCGAACAGCACGGCCGAAGGCAGGGCACTCAACAGGAGGGTGGAGATCACGTTTGTGGGTGATCTGCCCGGAGGCATCGATCTCAAAGAACTTGAGCAGGATCGTGAGGAACCGGTAAAGACATTCCAGTACAAGGGATACAAATTCAAAATGGAAGAGCAGTAATGGCAAAAAAAGATAAGAATACAGAATACATCTTACTGCCTGATAAGAACGCATGGATGACCACATTCTCTGACATGGTCACCCTGCTGATCACCTTCTTTGTACTGCTGATATCCATGTCATCGATGGATTCAAAGGCCATGAGAGAGATGTTCGGTTTTTTTAATGAGGCCATGGGGCCTCTGGATTTTGCACAGGTTCAGGAGATCCAGGGTCTGCCGACGCTGATGGAGGCCGTGCCCCCGAAGGTATTTCTCGACTCTCTCTCTCTGAGCAGAAACATATTGAATTCTCTGGAGAAAAACGGCTCCGGGGGGTTTTCCGGCAGGGGAAAGGATATCGTGGAGGTCAGAGAATCCAACAGGGGACTTGCCATAATGTTAAATGGCGATGTGCTCTTTGATGAGGGCTCTTCAGAGTTGAGAAAGGAAGCCCCGGTGGTTCTTCAAAGTATCGCAGATACGGTCAAGGATGCGGATTCTACAATATCCATAGAGGGTCATACGGATAATCAGGGCGATGAACATGGACTGTACCGGCTTTCTTTGCAGCGTGCCATAAGCGTCCTGGATTTCTTTGTGTATACCTCCGCCCTGAGCCCGACAAGGTTCTGTGTTGCAGGATATGGTCCCGCGAGACCTGTTGATACAAATGCAACGTCGCAGGGCAGGGCAAAGAACAGGCGGGTAGAGATAATATTATTAAAACAGAGGATATAGGAGGCTCACATGGCAGAAGAGCATAATGAAGTAACAGAAGAAGCAAAAACAGTAAAAAGCAAGAGTTCATCTCTGATAATGATAATGATCGTCGTGCTTGTCCTTATCCTTGTCGGCGGCGGCGTTGCAGGGTATTTTATCTTCATGGCGCCAAAGAGCGCGGCCCCGGCATCGCCGGCGCAGCAGATGCCGGCGGCCCAGGGCGACGCGGAAATGGCTGCCGGGTCTGTTGCTGAAGGATTTTCAGGGCCGATGAAGTCTCTGGATTCATTTATCGTAAATCTCACCGATGCACAGGGGACCCGCTATCTCAAAGTGGTTATGCAGCTGGAGATGAGCAACGATATTCTCGGTACTGAGATCGACCGGAAGACGCCCCAGATCCGGGACGAGATAATCATGCTGCTTTCCAGCAAGGCATTTGACGATGTCTCTTCCATAGCAGGAAAGCGGGCACTGAAAAGAGGAGTCCTGAACAGTGTGAACAGGTATCTAACCACAGGCAGGGTGCTCAGGGTCTATTTCTCCGAGTTTGTGGTCCAGTAAGGAGCAGTCATGGGACAGATTCTCAGCCAGGAAGAGGTCGATGCCCTGTTAAAAGGGGTTGTCGGCGGAGACATTGAGACAGAGACGGATATCCAGGATGTCAGCGGAGGCGAAGGTGCCCAGGTTTTTGACTTCGCAGCCCAGGACAAGGTCATCCGGGGACGCATGCCTTCTCTGGATGCAATTAATGACCGCTTCGCACGGTTCTTCCGTAATGCGCTCTCAAGCATGCTCAGGAGAATGGTCGATGTCACTACGGTATCGCTGGATACCCTGAAGTTCGGGAATTTCATAAGGTCCCTTCCAGTGCCTTCGAGCATTCATATTGTCAGGCTGGAGCCTCTGCGGGGCAATGCACTGGTAGTACTTGAAACCAAGCTTGTATTCGCCCTTATCGACAGCTTTTTCGGCGGCAGAGGGGCGGGGGCCATGAAAGTTGAAGGGAGGGAATTTACTCCTATTGAACAGCGCATCCTCTACAAGGTTGTCGATGCTGCAATCAAGGAACTGGGACTGGCCTGGCAGCCTGTTTATAAGCTGGATTTCTCCTATGTCAGGGCTGAAATGAATCCCCAGTTTGCAGGGATCATCCCCAATGATGATGTTTTGATTGTTGTCCAGTTCGACATAGAGATGGAGGAGATGAGCGGGAACATCATGGTATGTATTCCCTACATGCTCATTGAACCGATCCGGGACAGGCTTTATGCGAGTTTTCATACCGAGGAGAAGACGAACGTCGATTCGGCCTGGGTCAATCGTTTCAAGGTTGAACTCATGGGCGTGAATGTAGACGTATCCGTGGAACTCGGCCGGACCAGCATTACCTCGCGTGAACTGATTTCCCTGAAACCCGGGGATATCCTTGTGCTCGATAAGGACCTGCAGGACGATCTTTTTGTCAAGGTCCAGGATCTGCCTAAATACTATGCGCGGCCAGGCAAGGTGAGAGATACCATGGCAGTAGATATCGTATCGGTAGTTGATAAACAGTACTACTAAGGAGGAACACATGGCTGATAAGGAAGAAAAAACCGGTCTGGATACATCGTCCGAACCCGGGGAAGAGCTTTCTCAGGATGATATCGACAAACTGATGAATGCTGATGCAGGAGCCTCTGCTTCCGGAGATGGCAGTGATCCGGGCCAGGATAAGCTGGCAGAGGAATGGGCAAAGGCCCTGGATGCCGGGGAGGATATAGAGGAAGGAAAACCCCTTGGAGGCGATGTGGGTCATGCGCAGTTTGACGAGCTGAAGGAAACCAAGGCTGCCGGTCCTTCAAAGGATCTTGATTTCATACTGGATATCCCTCTGGAAGTAACTGTTGAAATGGGCAGGACAAGGATGCTTATCAATGACCTGCTTCAGCTCGGCCAGGGTTCGGTAATAGAATTGAACCGGCTTGCAGGAGAACCTCTGGATATCCTCATAAACAACAAGCTTGTCGCCCGTGGCGAGGTTGTTGTGGTCAGTGAGAAATTCGGCATCAGGATAACCGATATAGTCAGTCCCCTTGAGAGGGTAAAGAGACTGAGATGAGAGAGAGCTTTTCAGGCATCCTTGCTTCCATTGTCATCTGTGCCCTGACAAACCCTGTCTTTGCAGCTGAGCAGGCAGATGCAGGAGCTGTCGGATACCGGGCGATCTTTATTCTTGTCATTGTCGTGGCAGGGCTCTTTGTCCTTGCCTGGGCATTGAAGAAATACGGCCCCACAGCCAGGGTCAAGAGATCTCTCGGCCTGGATGTCCTGGGACAGGTTGCCCTGAACGCGAAAGCGAACCTGGCACTGATACAGGTGGGAAAATCAGTCGTGCTTATCGGTGTAACCCAGAATAACATCTCTGTGATCAAGGAACTGGAGCAAAGCGAATTCGACAAGGCAATCGATGAGTTCGGCGCAGCCATGGGGGCTGGAAAATGAGCAGATCAACCGGTATTGCCTTTGCAATTTTTCTTTTTCTGGTGCTGTTTTCCGGAATCGCTCATGCCCAGGGAGTGACCATTCCCAGCGTGAACTTAGGCATCAAGGAGGCACAGAACCCCGAAGAGGTGGTGGGTGTCCTTCAGGTAGTCTTTATCCTTACCATACTTGCCCTGGCGCCTTCCATCATGATTATGGTGACCTCATTTACCAGGACCATCGTTGTGCTGGGTTTTCTCCGGCAGGCCATCGGTACCCAGCAGATGCCTCCGATGCAGGTTCTCACCGCCCTCGCCATATTTTTGACGTTTTTTATCATGGCCCCGACCATGGAACAGATCCATGAAAAGGCCCTTGCTCCCTATCAGAACGGGTATATTACCTTCACGCAGGCGATCGAGAATGTCGAGGAGCCCCTGCGGGAATTCATGTTCAAACAGACCAGGCAGGATGACCTGGCACTCTTTTTAAGCGTTATCAATCATGACAAACCCGAGAACAGGGATGATGTGCCGACCAGGGCACTGATCCCGGCATTCATGATATCCGAGCTGAAAACGGCATTTCAGATCGGCTTTATCCTGTTTATCCCGTTTCTGATTATCGATATGGTGGTTGCATCGATCCTTCTTTCCATGGGTATGATGATGTTGCCCCCCATTATGATCTCGCTGCCGTTCAAGATCATGCTCTTTGTGCTGGTTGACGGATGGAACCTGCTGGTCGGGTCCATAATCAAGGGGTTTGTCTGATGACTCCGGAAACCGTAACAACCCTGATGTCCGAGGCGATACAGCTCACACTGCTGGTAGGGGCACCCATGCTTCTGCTGGGCCTGTGCATCGGTCTGACGATCAGCGTATTCTCTGCAGTAACCCAGATTCAGGAGATGACGCTCACCTTTGTTCCCAAGATCGTTGCCGTGTTCCTGGCCCTGCTGTTCTCGTTGCCCTGGATCATGGAAAAACTCACTACCTATACAACGAACCTCTATAGCAGTATCCCCACTCTGATCCGATGAAAGAACTGCTGAACATTGCCTGGCCGGACATGATATCCTTTATGTTTGTCTTTGTCCGCATAGGTATCATCTTTGCTGCAATCCCGTTTTTCAGCGCGGAAATCATACCCAGGCGGATAATTGCCATAGTGGTGTTTTTTTTGAGTCTCGTGATCATGCCGGTCGTTCCTCCCGCAGGTATTACCCTGGAGTCTTTGAATGTTCTCTCTTTTATGCTGCTTCTTGTTCATGAACTGCTTATCGGGCTGTGCCTGGGCCTTTCCGTGAATGTTATCACATCAGGTGCGCAGATAGCAGGGCAGCTCATGGGGTTTCAGATGGGCTTTGCCATTGCCAATGTGGTGGATCCCATGACCGGTGAGAATGCGCCTATTACGTCAAACATTCTCTATGTTACTACTTTTCTGCTGTTTTTCTGTTTCAGCGGGCACCATATGCTCATAAAGGCCCTTATGGAGAGTTTCTATATCATCCCCATAGAGGCCCGTCTTCCCCATCAGGGCTATCTCATTGCAGCCATGGCATATGCAGCCAAGATGTTCGTTATAGCCATGAAGATGGCGGCTCCTGTCATCGGGGTTCTCCTGCTGATCAATATCTCCTTTGCCATAGTGGCCCGCGCTATTCCCCAGATGAATGTCTTCATCATGTCCTTTCCTCTGACCATTGCTGTCGGATTGACATTCGCCACCATCGTGATCAAGCTTATGCCCCATGTGGTCTCGGTATCGCTCGATGAGGCCTGGGCATTCATGAAATCGTCCCTTGCACTGTTCTGAGATTGATCGATTGTTTCATCATGATATCGAATAAAACCCCTTGACAGGTGTCACAGTATACGCCGTATTAACAATAAACCCATGAGCGTAAAGGAAAGACTGAAACGCCTTACAGGCGAGGGCGGCCGGCCGGGTGCCGATACCTCCAAAAAGGAGGTTATCACTGATCTGCGCAGAAGGAT
>JAFGTK010000349.1 GCA_016934135.1 Deltaproteobacteria bacterium
ATATTTTCCGTAAGCAGGTAAATATTTCAACAAAAGACAGACACATTACAAAACATGCTTCAGGTTCCCTGTTCAATCTTAAGGGTAAATCACCAGCCTGACCAGGCAGTCATGCCATTCAATGCTGAATCTTTTTTCCTAATCAAGCCCAATCCTGGTGCGGTTGATGATCTCTCCCTTTACGGTATCGGGGAGTTCATCAAAGTACGCGCAGTAACCTGCAACCCGCACGACAATACCCGGGTATTTCCCCGGGTTGGCTCTCGCATCGATGAGCATTTCAGGGTCCAGTACGTTGAGCTGCATCTCCATCCCGCCGGATGCAAAGAAGCCCTGGCAAAGTGCAGCCATGATTTCAAGGCCCTTTTCCCCCGCGAGTGTCGGGGAATCAAACCGCAGGTTCAGGGCATATCCGTTGGCGGCCAGGGTGGTGTCGACACGGGCAACGGAGTTCAGCAGGGCAGTAGGTCCTTGGCGATCGAACCCGTTGCAGCATCCCAAAGATGCGGCAAACGGTTCGCCGGACCGCCTGCCTGAAGGCAGAGCCTCTGTGCGGTTACCGAACCCAACGTGGCAGGTGGATGAGTAGAATCCCGGGACATACGGACCGCCACGTGTATTCCGGTAACGAGCGAGGGAATCGTGATAGATATGCGCAACGTTGTCTGCGAACCTGTCCGGCTCTTCATGATCGTTGCCGAATTTCGGTGCACTCTTCAGCTCGGCAAGGAGTATGGGGGCATCATCGAAATCGCTTTTCATGGCATCGAGCACCTGGGTGATGGTGTATTTCCTTTTCATGAACACTACCTCGTGCAGTGCGGCCAGTGAATCCGCAACATCGGCAATACCCACCCCCTGGACGCCGCTGGAGTTGTACTGCGCTCCTCCTGCCGTTACGTCAAGGCCTGTATCCAGGCAGCCGTCCACGAGCATCGAGGACAGGGGTGTGGGGTGATAATCGCGGTTTCCCTTTTCAATTACCTGCAGGTCAGCAACCATGCGGTCCACCATATGGTCCACCTGGGATTTGAAGGCGGCCATTACCTGGTCCATGGAGACAAAGGAGCCAGGATCGGGTGTTGCAGCACCAGTCCGGCGCCTGGAATGGAGCCTCCTGCCTTTGTTCAGTGCGAGCACGAGGCATAGCGGGAGGTTGAAGAGTGCTGCATCCGTGGAGAAGAAGCTCTTGCCCGGCAGCGAGGGCTCAACGCACCCCACAACACCATAATTACGGGCCTCTTTGAGCGGCAGCCCGTGTGCCACAAGGGATGCTATTGTGGGCTCGTCGTTGAACAGGCCCGGCACTGCATTACCCATGCGGGCAACATCCACTGCGCGGGTGATATATTCTCTCGGAGAGCCTTGGTGTATCCTCGCCATGTAGTTCGGGTCTCTCAGGCCTGCCAACTCCATGACATCGAGAAAGAGGTAGGTGAGATCATTGACGGCATCGTTTCCTTCCGGATCCATGCCGCCCACAGTAGCGGCCTGTGCAACGAGGTATCCCCCGTGGTACTGGCTTGTCCTCTCGGAAAGGAGAAACATGTGTTCCGTCGTCTTGGCCGAAAAGCACAGTGCCAGATCGAGGGCATCATCCTGAGAGATTCGGCCGGCCTCAATATCCCGTTTATAGTATGGATAGAGATACTGGTCTATCCTTCCCAGGGATACGGCAGAATTCAGGCCTTCCAGACATACGCACATGTGGGTGAGCCAGAGTGCCTGCAAGGCTTCGTGGAAGGTTTCAGCGGGCTCGTAAGGCACCTTGCGGCAGATGCGGGCGATCTCTGTGAGTTCACCTGAGCGTACCGGGTCATCCTCTTTCAGACTGAGCCGATCGGCCTCCAGAGCAAGGCGGGATGCATAGTCGGCAACCCCCTCACAGGTGATCCTTGCCGCTGCGCTGAGGTCCGTATCGTTCTTACCCATCAGCTCCAGATATCCCTTTATTCCCAGCCTGATCATCTTTTCATAATTCGGCAGGAAGTGCCCGATTCCTCCAGCCTCGTTGATGAGGTACTGTGTTGCATTGAGCTGCTCCGCCACATAATTCATCAGGTGACGAGCCCGGCCTCTAAATGCCCGCAGGATCATGTTCCTGGTAAGCCAGTAGGGGATGACGGTTGTGAGCAGTCTGATGCGATCGGTCCAGGGCACGGGGTACGGATTGGTCTTTCTCCTGCCGATCCACAGCAGTTCCTCGCACATGAAGACCCCGGCAAGCTCAGGCTGTATGATAGCGGATTTTCGCTGACTTCCCACATTGCCTGCAATGAGTTCATCATCGAATATCCTGACAGATTTGTTCTGCAGCAGATATCTCAGGGCCTTGGCCTTGCGGATCACCATGGGTTCTTTTCTGTTGTCGTGTTTCTTGAAATATTCAGTGACGAGTAATGCCCGTTCCGTGCAGAGCATGACAGGGCTCGACAAAAGATCGTTTTTGATCCGGCTGAACCGGTCCGGTGCCTGCAGTGATTCCGGGGATACAGCAGTGTTTCTCATGGGCGTTCCTCCGGGTTCATTTCATATCAGGACTGCGCTGCGAAATGTACCACAGGCTTCAGGGGTTCTTCGGGATAGATCTGCCCGTGCAGGGGCGGCATGGAGTTGTAAACCCAGTCGATGTCCACTGTGCCCAGAGAGGCCCCTCTGAACTTATCAAACCCCGCAAAAGTCCCGCGTACAAGGACGTCTTCCATATCCATGGTCATGCCGAAGACCGCAACGGTACTCCCTGGAGTAATGCCCCGGAGTTCCTCTTTATAGGCAAAAGGTGAGAAAACAAGCCTCCTGCTGTCAGCTGCCTGGCATTGAATAAGCGGTACGAGAGAAGGGAATCCGTCGTGATCGATATACGAGATGAACTTGATGGAGCCGAGACTGTTGAACAGTCCCTGGGCCCAGGGTTTCAGGATGCGGCCTTTAATTCCTGTTCTAGCCCCTGCTTTAGCCAGCGAGGCAATAAGCGAAGAGACGATGATTTTTACCAGGGGGAGGGACTCCCTGCCGTAGGTTTCCCTGAGGTCCATATAGTGAACGGTATGGATACCGAGATAGGCGTTATAGCGGAACATGGGCTTAGTATTGAACATTTCGTAGTCCGTGCCGTACTTTTTTTCATGTGTCCAGATAGCCTTGCCGCGCCACAGGCTCCTGTCCATGGTCATGATGAGGAATGCCGTCTTCGGGTTGGTCTTGACATGCTCCTTGCTTTTCCCGTTTGAAAACTGGCCCCAGATGATTGTATCGGGTGATTTTGCCTGAAGCGCGGTGATCAGTGTGATGTGCGGCTCTCCCTTGGGATTGATCGTAGCGATGAGCCCCACCTTTGCCTCGGGCTCGAATTCCGGCATATCCTTCTCATCAAGGGCAAAAAATGTTCTCTTCATACCTCTCCTCCTACGTATGAACATCACTATTGACCAGGCGAAGGGGCGACCCATTCTGTGCAGTGTCTTGCTCGTGTGACACTCTCGTCGCCCCGGTTGCGTGGACGATAGCGGGATCAATGCCTGATTTTTTGGCAACATCGGATAAATACTCCATTTCCTGAGCGCTCATGAGCTCAAAATCCCTGCATGCCCAGTGCAGACCGAGTCCATCGTACTTGTGCGTGCACAGATTGTTGAACGCGCAGAGCTCCCAGTGACTGACAGTATCACCGAGCTTGTCAGCGATAAACCTGCCGATACCTGTGATGTTCTCTTTTGTCGCAGTATATTCAGGGATGATGGGGGTGCGGACCCAGAGCTCTGCAGGCCTGCCGCTTCTGTTCATGGTTTCTGCAACAAAAACAAGGTTGTTCAGGATCCGATCGTTGGTTGCCTCGGTGAAGCGCCTGTGTTTTTCCGGGTCGATCTCTTTAAGATCGTACAGAAACAGATCGGCATGTTCGACGAGTTGTGCCAGATTTTCCCGGGAGCACTGGCCGCAGGTATCGAGCGCCGTGTGGACTCCTCTTTCCCTGAGTTCTCTGAGAAAAGCAGCGGCAAACGGCGCCTGCATGGTGGGTTCTCCCCCGGAGATCGTGATGCCGCCTCCTGATTTTTCAAAGTAGACCCGGTCTTTCATCACTTCCGTAACCAGCTCATCCACTCCCCAGGATATTCCAAGGGCCTCAAGCGCGGTGGAGGGGCATGCCCTGGTACACGAAAGGCAGCCTCTGCAGAGGCTGCGATCGATCTGCACACCGTCGGTGGTGAGGGAGATCGCTCCGTGTTCACAGGTATCAAGGCATGTTTTACAGCCGATGCACCTGCTTTTCACCCAGTGGACCTGGGGAAACGGCGATATGCTCTCGGGGTTGTGGCACCAG
>JAFGTK010000350.1 GCA_016934135.1 Deltaproteobacteria bacterium
ATCATGCTTGTATCGTTTTCCTGGGCCGGTTATATCCTGTATCAGCAGTACCGGCATCTTCAGAGGTGAGGAATAAACCGGAAACAGAGGCGCTTCTTGTAAAATCCGCATGTATTCCAATCACTGACAAGGCTTAATAACATTAAGATCGGAACAAAACTATTAACAGTCGGTACAATGCTAATTGTAATAACATTGGTGGTTGTAGGTCTCATAGCTGTAAACAAGGCATCCATATAAAACACGTGGAGGAAAAAGAGGACACGGATCTGTATCAGGAAATATCTGAATCTCATGATGAACTGGGAGACAATGTTGAGCTTTTCTGAATCCGGCAATCAGACAACAAAGGCAGGAAGGAATACAAAGTTTGACAGGAGGATGTGGTGGGAAAGAAAATCTTAGGCGTTGACGACTCTGCAAGTATTCGCCAGATGGTTTCTTTCACCTTCTCATTCTGCTTCTGATGAACAATCCGGGTCAGACCGAACAGGTGAATGCGCGGCCCGGGACAAGCCCCAGCCTCAAGGGCCGCACAGGAAGCGATTTCCTGTCCAGGTTCATTGCAATATGCTCCAGCGTATGAATCTCGTATCCGAGATCAAGGGCGCCCTCCAGTATATCGCGGAATGCCTGTTTATACACTGTTCCTTCCACCTCGGCATGGACAGGCAGGACCTTTGGACCAGGGCTCTCGATGCCCTTTTCGAGCGCATGTATAACGCCTTTTACCCCCTGCTCCTCGATACACGGCAGATTTGAGGGCACCTCGATCACGTCATTTTCTTCGTATATGAATGCCTTTTCGGCGCGGGTGCAGCTGAGATAGGAAAATCCGTATGCGCCTGCGATTTCAAGTGCCCTTTTATCCATGCGCCAGCCCGGGGCACCGAATGCCGCTGGCTGATACCCGAGGATGTCTTTATAGGCATCAGACATTTTTCCAAACCACGCATCCATGGATTTCTTTGTCATGAGCGAAAGCCAATCCTGCCAGAGACGATGATCCCATGCATGACAGGCAACCTCGTGACCTTTTTCTGCAAGATCCCGTACTGCATGGGGAAAGGATGTGCCGATCATGGGTGCCTTCAGCAGAGTCCCGTACAATGCCGTCTTTATCCCGTACATGCCCGGGGCATTGGTGCGGATCATCTTCATGAGAAACCTGGGCCGTATGAGCTGAAGAACAGCGAGCCCGGACCTGTCCGGGCCGAAGCTGACAAAGAAACTTGCGTTCAGCCCGAATGTCTCAAGGACATTGACAATCCCGGGCAGGCCGTCTCTCATGCCCTGGTAGGTATCGATGTCAACCTTGAGTGCCAGTTCTGGCATAATGGGTTTCCGTCTCCTTAAGAAAGCTGTTCAAGGTTAATCGCAGTGCATCGTCGAGATTGATTTTGGGCTTCCACCCGAGAAGATTCCCGGCATTTTCAATAGAGGGCACCCTGGTGCGGATATCCTGATAACTCTCGCCATAGTAGGTCTTTGCATCCTGAACAATAATCTCCGGATGTTTTCCATACGTATTGTATAAGGGATGCCTGATAAACATATCAAGGAGTTTGTAGGCAAGGTCCTTGATGGTGCAGTTGTTCTTCGGGTTTCCCAGGTTGAAGATCTGTCCAGTTGCCTTGCCGCCCGGGTTGTCGATGATCCTCATGATCCCGTCTATGCCGTCATCGATATAGGTAAACGATCTGCTCTGGGTTCCTCCATCCACCAGGATAATGGGCTCATTGTGCACCAGAGATGCGATGAACTGGGTGACGACACGCGAAGACCCTTCCTTGGCGGTTTCGAGGGAGTCGAGCCTGGGGCCGATCCAGTTGAACGGCCGGATCAGGGTGAATTCCAGGTCTCCCCGGTTTCCGTAGGCCCAGATGACCCGGTCCAGAAGCTGCTTGGAACACGAATAGATCCACCGCTCCTTGTTTATGGGGCCGAGTATGAGCTCTGATGCATACTCGTCGAAACACTTGTCCGAGCACATGCCGTATACCTCTGATGTGGAGGGAAAGATCACCCGTTTGTGATATTTCACACACAGCCTTATGATCTGCAGGTTTTCCTCGAAATCCAGCTCAAATACCCCCAGCGGATTCTCCACATAGGTTTTCGGGGTTGCAATGGCAACCAGGGGCAGGACCAGATCACATTTCTTGATATGGTATTCTATCCACTCCTTGTTGATGCCGATATCACCTTCGACGTAATGGAAGCGCTCGTTATGAAAGACGCTCGCCAGCTTATCACTGCCGAGATCCATGCCAAAGACCTCCCAGTCGGTATCCCTCAGTATTGTCTCGCTCAGGTGGGAACCTATAAAACCATTTACCCCCAGGATAAGAATCTTCATTGTACATATTCTCCTTTATATTGTTTAAACCATGCGGCAAGCTCTCTTCCCTTCAGAACCGAACCGCCCGTCTCTATCTCCTGCGGAAGAATGCACCCCTTTTGCGTGCCGATCATGACAGTATCTTCAGTATGGATTATCTTTCCCGGGGCATGGGTTGTGTCATCCGTGTATGCGGCGCTCCAGAAAAGGACCTTATTCTCTCCTGCAAAGGCGAATGCCCCGGGGTATGGCCTGGTTACCCCTCTGATCAGGTTGTATATCTCCCGGGCTGGACTGTCCCAGGATATGCGGCCGTCTTCAGGCCTTCTGCCTGAGAAATACGACCCCGCGCTCAGGTCCTGAGGTATTTTGGAGATATTGCCGGATTTTATTTCCGGCAGGATCTCCTTTAAAAGGGCCCTTGTTGCCTCATCCAGCTTTTTAAACAGGGTGAGTGCCGTGTCATCTTCGGCAATCTCGACCTTTCGCCGGGCTACAATAGGACCCGCATCGGGCTTCTCCACCATTTCGTGCAGTGTTACCCCGGTATCCCTCTCTCCCTTTATGATCACCCAGTTGACCGGGCATCTGCCCCGGTATGCAGGCAGGTACGAGCCGTGAAGGTTGTATCCGCCGAGCACAGGGATCCTGAGGATTTCCATAGAGATCATATGCCGGTAATAAAAACTGAATATGATATCCGGGGATATCTCCCTGATCTTTTCGATCCACTCGGGTGTGTTCGGGTTCTCAGGTGCTGCAGATTCAATGGAGAGTCTCCTGCACAGATCCTTCACGGATTTGAACCATACATTCTCGTCGGGATTGTCTTCATGCGTAAAGACCAGCGGTATGTCGAAACCGGCATCGACGAGCATCTCGATCCCTGTGAAGCCGATGTTGTGATACGCAAAAACGATCGCCTTCATATCAGTAGATCCTCCGGATGGTGTATGGCGGACGGCTTTTAACTTCCCGATAGATCCTTCCCACGTATTCTCCCATGATGCCCAGGGCAAAAAACTGGGTGCCGACAAAGAAGAAGAGTATGGCAAACAGTGTGAATACGCCTTGTGCCGCCCAGGCGGCACCGAAATAGAGCCTGGCGACCGCCAGAAAGATGCCGAAGCCCACGCCTGAAAATGCCATGATGAAGCCAAGATAGAGAAGAAGCTTGAGCGGGAATTCGGAAAAGGATGTTATCAGATCGAAATGCAGGGTGATGAGCTTTGAGAACGAGTACTTTGTCTGCCCTGCGTAGCGTTGTTCGTGTTCCACCTCGATCTCGGTGATCCTCTTTGCAAAACTTGTTGCAAGGGCAGGGATAAACGTGGAATGTTCATGGCTGCTTACCATGTAATCAACCACACTGCGCCTGTATGCCCGCAGCATGCATCCCCAGTCGGACAGGATCACGCCTGTGATTCGCCGGGTCAGGGCATTGATGACACGGCTCGGTATCTTCCTGAAAACAGAATCCTTGCGGGCCTTTCTCACTGAACCGACCACCTCGTAATCCCCCTCCTCCATCACTGATATGAGCCGGGGGATCTCTTCCGGCGGGTTCTGAAGGTCTGCATCCAGGGTGACAATGATATCCCCTTCACTGTTTTCAAACCCGGCAAATATCGCTGCATGCTGACCGTAGTTCTTTGTAAGCTCCACTATGATCACCCTGTCTCCGCCATGTTCTTTCATGATCTCCAGAGACCGGTCAGTACTGCCGTCATCGACCATGAGGATTTCGTAATCTCTGTGAAGACTCTCCATGACAGGGATGAGCCTTTCGAACAATTTTTCCAGAACAGCCTCTTCATTGAACACCGGTATGACAACAGATATCTTTTCCGCCTTCATGCTACATCTCTCCATTTTTGTGAATCAGGGTTGATCCTGATACTGCATGCATCTGCAGCGCGCATGCTGCCCGGCAGATATTCGTATGATCCCTGTTCATGCAAGTATCCCCTTTATTGTTTCAATCACCCTGGTGATGTTCTCATCCGACATGCCCGGATAGAGCGGGAGGCTCAGGATCTTTTGTGAGGCAGCCTCTGTTTCCGGAAGATCGATGTCTCCGAAAAGCCTCCTGACATAACTCAGCCTGTGGCATGCGGGAAAGTGCAGCCCATAGCCGATATTATCGCGGGCAAGGGCTTCCATGAACGCGGGCCTGTCCATGGACAGTATCTTCACGACAAACAGATGCCAGGAATGTACATGATCATATTGAGGCCTGCCCGGGAGATCCAGGCCGTCAATCGAAGCCAACTCATTGAGATACCGGTTTGCGATATTTGAACGTATCTCATTGATCTGATCGATCTTTCTCAGCTGCACTGTGCCGAGTGCCGCCTGGATATCGGTCATATTGTATTTATGCCCCGGCTCGGTAATGTCATAGCTCGGGTCGGATGCCCTGCCGTAGCGCTTCCATGCATCCCGTTCAATGCCGTGAAATCTCATGAGCTTCACTCGGGCCATAAAATCCTTATCACTGCCGGTTATCATTCCCCCCTCTGCTGTTGTAATGTTTTTGATGGGGTGGAAAGAGTAGACGGCCAGGTTTTTCCATCCGATATGCCTGCCCTTGTAAAAGGTGCCGACAGCGTGGGCGGCATCTTCAATGACAGGGATATCCCGGGCAATGGACTCTATGGCGTCCATGTCTGCAGGTGCCCCGGCAAAATGGACAGGGATGATGGCTTTTGTATGCTTTGTAATCCTTTTTTCAATCTCTTCGGGCCTGACGAGCAGCGTATCATAATCGACATCAGCGAATACCGGTTTTGCGCCTGCGAGTACGATCTGGTTTACGGTAGAGGCAAAGGTTATGGATGGGGTTATCACCTCGTCATTGTTGCCGATACCGAGGGCCTTTAGCACAAGGTGCATGCCTGCCGTGCCAGAACTGAGGGTCAGGGCCTGCAAAGCCCCGGTATAGCGGGCAAAGTTCTCTTCAAGCTCTGCGCACTTTGGCCCGGTGGTTATCCATCCGGATTTTACCACATCTATGATAGCATCGATCTCTTCTCTGCCCAGATACGGCCTGCTCATTGGTATGAATTCATCATTCACGGTTAATTCTCCCTTCCCGGACCTGCACCGGAGAATACCCGTGCAAGTACCGCCTTTTGTGAACCCATGTCTCTTTCAAGGATAATATCTATCCGGGAGCCTTCCGGAAAAGGATTGTACAGCTTGCGCCTGGATGTCTCCCAGAGGTAGAGTCCGCCGCGGAACGTATCAGTTGCAGCTTCAAAGGTTGCCACATGTTTTCCCGTAAGCATGGGAATCAGCCCTTCAAACATCTCGTCTCCATACACTATGGAGATGTCTTCTCCGTCTGCCTGAACAAGGGCCTCGCGGGTGAAACCAAGATAGTCTTCACTTGGCTTCATGTATTGATAGTAAACCGCTGCAGATGCAAACAGCGCCATGGACATGAGTATGACAAGGGCGGAGGGTGCTGCAGGCAATAAAGACCTTTTCCGCCAGACAAATATAAGGCATCCCGCAGATATGATCCCTGCACAGGAACCGAGCAGGGGGTATCCAAGGAATATCCCTGCAAACGGCAGAAAACAGGCGATTACAGCTATCATGCGGGTGATCGCCAGCATGACCCGCTCCCATTTCATCCCGGGCAGCCTGTTCAGCCAGGCGGCTGTCATGCAGGCGGCAGCCGGGAACAAGGGGACAAGATAAATACCCCTTTTGGTTGATGAGATGCACAGAAGAATAAATGGGCCTATAAACCAGCTGATATATGTATCTTTTCTGAAATTGCGTATTGAAGAGATAAACGCTGGGATAAAAACAAACGTCCATGGAAGAAAATCCCTGGGGAAATGATCGAAGTAGTAGAGTATCCCATGCTGATGCCCCAGGACAGCCCCTTGTGAAAGACCGAGAAACCTCATTACATTGTTAATGACGATAACTTCCCTTACAAAAGGCCATCCTCCCTGCAGATAAAGACTCAATATCCAGGCTGTGACCGGAACAAGCAGGGTTGCAGATACGACTGCGGGCCGCAATCTCAATACCAGGAGGATATTCTTGAGACGGATGCTTTCGATCAGCACCGCGGCTGCGATTATGGCAGGGCCCACAAAGCCTTTTACCAGAAAGGAAAGGCCTATCGATAATCCGAAGACAAAGGCATCGGCCATCCTGTTATCCCTGAGGAGCCTCTGAAAAGAAAACATGGCAAGGGCAATGAAACACACGAGCGCGCTGTCGATCTGTATCCATCTTGCCATCTGAAAAAACTGCCATGAGCTTGCAAGGATGCCCGCTGCCATGAGACCCTCGGGCACGGTCCCGTTCCTGCTGCTGAGGGAAAAGGTGATCCAGAGCGTGAGTATTCCAAAGATAAGGGAAACCATACGGTAGGGGACATCATTGTCTGTACCGAACAGCCTGCCTGCCAATGAACCTGCGATAAAATACAGGGGGGGCTTTTCAAGAAACGGCCTCCCGTTCAGGCGGGGCACGACAATATCTCCGGATAGTGCCATCTCCGCACATATCCCCGCTACCCTCGGTTCATCCGGCCTCCATGTACCGTGATCAATCCCCGGAATAATAAAGAGGATCAGGAAAATACCTATAAATAAAATGGTCGATACCTTCATACATGTCCCGGCTGTGCGCATCAAAATGCATTAATAAATTCATCAGGTGTTGTTGTTGAATTTATAGATACTATAATACGAACCTTACATGAGCATGACCTGAAGATTAATTTCCGGTAATGTACGGAGGGTTTTTTTGCTTATGATATGCCTGGAATGAAAAAGGTAAAGGTGCTGCCTTTCCCCGGAGAGCTCAGAACCTCGGTATCTCCTTTATGTGCCCGGACAATCGATTGCACAAGCGCCAGGCCCAGTCCGCTGCCCGGTGTGGAGCGACTCTTGTCCCCGCGATAAAATCGCTCGAATATATGGGGAAGATCATGTTCTTCAATGCCTGTTCCGGTATCCGTTACCGAGATCCGGATCGATCCGTCTGCCCTTATGGCCTTTATGACGATTTTCCCGGGCGGGTTCGTATGTTTCAATGCATTGTCGATAAGATTTGCCAGGACACGCTGAAGCCGGGATCTGTCGCCTTTAACCAGCAGCCGTTCCCGTGATATATCCTCGACAAGGTCGATCCCCTTGTTTTCTGCAACTGCCTGAAAGAGTTCACATGCATCATGTGCCAGTTCAGCCAGGTCAACTTCTTCTGCTGATAACCGTGCAGCGCCTGAATCGGTTTGTGCAATATCGAGCATTGTATTGATCATTTCTGTAAGTCTGTAACTTTCCTCCAAAACCATTGTGGCCATCTCGCGATAATCATGGATGCCCGGGTCGTGGGACAGGGTTGTCTCGACGATACCGCGTATCCTTGTTATCGGGCTGCGCATATCATGGGCGATATTGTCGGTCACCTCGTTCAATTCCTCTACCAGGGATTGAATCCTTTCCAGCATGCCGTTAAACGCAACCGCAAGATCGTGAATCTCCTTTCCCTCCCTGCCCAGCGGCACCCTCTGCGTAATATTGCCTTTATCAATGCTGCTTGCAGTCCTGGTCACCCTCTCTACTGCCGTCATGGCCTTCCTGGATACCAGCCATCCCATAAGTGCACCGGAAAAAAGCATAACCATGAAGGCGATGCCGAAGATCTCGCGATAGATATTCTTCAGCGAAGCGTCATTCTCAAGTGTTGAACCGATATGAATTATATTCCCGTCGAATACCATTTTATACGCCATCCTGACAGGATACTCCCTGCCCGGAACAGAAACTGTCCGATAAACGATGCCGCCTCGCTGCAATCGTTTTAGGGTATCAGGGTCGACACTGATACCGGTCCATGAACTCATATCGGAAGATGCCAGGATTTCCAGGGAAGGGGACAGGAAAGAGTAAAATACACTTTCCACCCCCTCGGACTCTCCTTCGTGCTGCAGGACAGGCTTCAGCATCTCAATGCCGTTTGAACGGTATAGGTCTTCGAATTCACTTGTTTCATCTTCCAGGCCTTCATCCATCCTTTTGTTCAGGTTCAAACTCAGTGTCAGATAGGCAAGGACAAAAACAGCGAGGCTTATCAGTGCAAATAACACGGCAAACCATAGAGTGAGCCTTGCCGCAACGGTTTTCAGCATGCGCTCAGCGTTCCTCCAGCACGTATCCGATTCCGCGTATCGTATGAATCAATTTCTTATCGAAGTCGCGGTCCACCTTATCCCTGAGCCTGCAGATCCGAGCCTCCACAATGTTTGTCTGGGGGTCGAAATTATAATCCCACACATGCTCGATAATCATGGTCTTGGACACCACCCTGCCGGTATTGCGCATGAGGTATTCGAGTAAAGAAAATTCGAGAGACTGGAGTTCTATGGATTTTCCGGCCCTGGATACCTTCCTGCTGAGGATGTCGAGGGAAAGGTCTGCAATATGGATGCATGTAGGATCCGCTGAAGATGCAGCCCTCCTTATCAGGGCCTGGATCCGGGCGAGAAGCTCAGCAAAGGCAAAGGGTTTTGCGAGATAGTCATCCCCTCCCTGCTGGAGCCCCCGGACCTTGTCGTGAACCGAGCTCTTGGCACTCAGGACAAGGACCGGCGTCAGGATATGATCTTTCCTCATTCTTTCGATCAGGGTCAGGCCGTCGAGTTCCGGCAGCATGATGTCGACAACAGCTGCATCATAGGATTCGCTCAGGGCAAGGGATAATCCGGTATCTCCGTCAGATGCATGCTCCACGACAAATCCGGCCTGCTTCAGGCCCTTT
The DNA here is from genome assembly GCA_016934135.1 of Deltaproteobacteria bacterium. Classification (GTDB taxonomy): domain Bacteria; phylum Desulfobacterota; class Desulfomonilia; order UBA1062; family UBA1062; genus DSAD01. The sequence goes on from JAFGTK010000350.1 coordinate 9,134, forward strand.
ATAATGAACGATGCGGTTGTCTTATCGTCTTCTACAAGCAGTATATTCATATCTTTTCCGTGGGATAAATGCTCCTGTATCCATAGGATATATTTTTCAGACAGGGAATTCAATATTTTATGGAACGTATATTGTAAAGGTTTATCGGGCTCGTGCATTGAAGAAACGAATCACGCCGTTATTATTTGTACTATTGACCACTGGAGGGTTCAACGTATGTCTCCTGAGAGAACTATCACAAAAACCCTTTTTACCAGCTTGAGCATCATCCTGTTTCTTCTGGTTTCAACACTCGGGTATTTCTGGATATACCAGGAATACCGC
>JAFGTK010000351.1 GCA_016934135.1 Deltaproteobacteria bacterium
GACCTGTTGCGCAGTGGAATAATGGAAAGAAGGAAGAATTCATACAGCGGAAACTTTTTGATATGGAAAAAGTGCTGCCTCGCGACGAGCGTATAAACAACCAGATATTTAAAATCGATGCCGCACATCACAGCAATCCTGTTGGCGGCCAACCGGCAGAGAAGATAATAGAGAAAGCATCTTCATCCTGCTGAGTCATGATTTTTTCTGGACAGATGCATATATGGTGACTGCAGAGGAGAAAAGGGCAGTACAGTAATGCCTTGGGACAAGGGAGAGAGTCCGCCTAAATCAGTTTTTCCAGGACCTCTTTCAACTCCTCAATCTTAAATGGTTTGCTGACTGCACCTTTAAAACCGTACTCCTCGAAGTTCATGACAACAGGATCATTGGAGTATCCGCTGGAAACGATTGCCGTGGCATCGGGATCTATCTCAAGGAGATCCTTTATGGCTTCTTTGCCTCCGATGCCGCCTGGAATGGTAAGATCCATGATAACCATATCAAAGGCATTATCCGATTGTCTGGATTGCTGATACTTTTCAAGAGCTTGAGTACCGTCGTTCGCAATCTCAACTTCATATCCGAGAAAATCAAGCATATTGCTCAAGACGTCCTGTATAATCTCCTCATCATCCATTACCAGTATTCTCCCCTTCCTCATAGTAAGATCACCTCCCTATGTTGGCCTTCGATTCTCAGTGTAACGCGTAAGTTCAGCGGCTTGACTCGATCCATGGTATTAATCTTTCCGGCATTTTTTTAATATTATCTCAAACACTTATTATTGACTCCGAAGCAATGATACAGGTTTTCGTGCTGTTTTTCCAGATATTCTCTCATATGTCATTATCAAGCATGTGGTAAAAGCAACTATACTTACAGTAGTTCCAAGTGCGTGTGATCAACCGGTACACAAGTAGCTTACTGTATATAATAATCATTTTGTGTAAATTATCAAGAAAATAAATTTGAAATTACCATAAAAATCATAAAACTACACTGATCGGGAGCGTAAACATAAGCATCTGAGACATCTCTTTTCAGTCTGTCTCCTCCTTCGGCTTCCCTGTTTCCCGCACGCGTCACAGGATAAAGATGCATGAGTCCATCCCATTGATAAACATTTTGATCAGGGAGAGTTGTATGCTACACTTAAGATGAGCCATGAAGATCGGACAAATACAAAAGACATCATTGATCGATTATCCAGGGAAGATAAGCATGATTATCTTCACGCTGGGCTGCAATTTTTCATGCCCGTACTGTCATAATCCTGAACTTGTGGACCCGGGGAGGTTTCTTGATCCCATACCTGAAGATGAGGTCGTCGCTTTTTTAAAGAAGCGCGCCGGGCAGATAGATGCCGTTGTGATCACCGGAGGAGAACCAACGATCCAAGCCGACCTCATCAAATTCATGGAGAAGCTCAAGGACATGGGATATCTTATAAAGCTCGACACAAACGGCACAAACCCGGAGATGCTCCGCAAAGCCATAGACAAGGGCATTGTGGACTACATAGCAATGGATATCAAGGCGCCACTGAAGATGTATGATGCCATCACCCGCACTGTTGTGGATACAAACAGCATCAAATCGAGTATACAATTGATAATGGATTCTCCCATCCAATATGAATTCAGGACAACCGTATCGAAATCCCTGTTGAACACGGAAGACATCATGCACATCGGCCATATGATAAAAGGGGCCAGGACATATGTTCTGCAGAAGTTCATTCCCTCAAAACATGTCGATCAATGCTTTATTCACGAGATAAGTTTCACGGATGACGAATTAATGAACATCAAAAAGGAATTGGATAGCCTTGTATTGAATTGTATTATCCGCTAGATAATCCTTCTTGCCAGTATATGGGCCATACGCAGCGGCTCGGGAATCCTATACCCTTTTGAACAATTTAGGCATATCTCCACTGATGTCTTAAGGCTTACCCTGTGTCCCTGCGATATGAAAACAGGCTTGATATTATCTCTTGTCCTGAGAACGCATCCTATGGTTTTTCTCTCTGAGTAGATACAGGCCCTGTCGCCCCGAAGGCTTCCGGGTTCTCTATGAGAACCGAAAAGATGGTTCTTTGCACACCCGATAGTGGGCACATCAAGGAATACACCCATATGGGTGGCTATGCCGATCCCTCTTGGATGACAGAGCCCATGACCGTCGATCAAGAGCAGGTCGGGGATAACATCCAGGCCCTCAAATGCCTTTTCTATAAGAGGGCCCTCCCTGAAGGCAAATAATCCAGGGATATACGCAAAACAGATATCTCCGCAAAAACAGGAGCAGGACATTATTTCCAGGGATGGATAGGAAAAGACGGTTATAACGCAGCAGGCTCTGTTTCCTGACACCTCATAAGCAACATCAGCCCCGCCTACGTGCTTGATAATGTCGAATGCATCATATGTGATAATCCGGTCCTTCAACGAATTCTGAATAGTGCAGGCCTCATCAATGGTTACATTCCATGGATGTTTCACCATGCAGGCATTCTAACAGAAAGCGCACAGGGGATTAAACGGCTAATTTCATCCGGTGGTATGTACAGATATGTTTCTCATTCAAGATACATCTCAGAAGAGACTTTCCACCTTTTGTATCAATTCATTGGGAAGAAACGGCTTCTGCAGAAATGCAAAGTCTTTTATTTCATCCCGCTTCACCACATCTTCTCCA
>JAFGTK010000352.1 GCA_016934135.1 Deltaproteobacteria bacterium
GCATCAGAAACTCCTGGCTGTAAGGATACGGCCGTACTATGTATTCTACTGTGAACCGGCGCCCGGCATCGACCATTTCCGCACCCCGGTGGAAAAGGGTGCGGAACTCATTCGCGATGCCATCAGAGGGCATACAACCGGTCTGGCCCAGCCCATGTATGTTGTTGCAACAAACATCGGCAAGATCCCGTTGATGCCGGACTATTATATTATGGGAAAGACGGAAACAGAATACACGCTGAAAAATTACGAGGGCAAAATCACCAAGTGGCCCAATATCCCGGAATAATACCGGCTGATTCAGCCATTAATGTAGGTGCTATGAAAACAAAGGGGTTGTGATCAACATATGGTCTGGTATTTATATAGGAATAGCGTGAGAAAATATAATATCTGGAGGAGTTCTATGAAAAAATTAATGAGCAGTATACTGGTCGGTTTTCTGGTTGTTGCCGGGCTTGCTTTCACTGCCCAGGCAAAAGATCTTGTCATAGGGTGCGACACCAACTTCATGCCCTTTGAATTTAAGCAGGACGGGAAATATGTCGGATTCGATATCGATCTCTGGGATGCCATCGCAAAAGACCTGGGGCTGAAATACAAACTCATGCCCATGGATTTCAACGGGCTGATCCCTGCCTTGCAGACAGGTAACATCGACGCGGCCATTGCCGGAATGACCATCAAGTCAAAGAGAGAAGAGGTGGTGGATTTCGCACATCCGTACTATGATTCAGGCCTGCTGCTGCTGGTGAGGACGGACAACACGACGATCAAAGGCGTGGAAGATCTTGCAGACAAGGTCGTAGCCACTAAGCTCGGGACCACCAGCGCCGATTTCATCAAGGGTTTTAAGACCAAGGATGTGAAGCTCTTCCCCAACATTGACGGCGCCTATATGGAGCTTGGCACCAAAGGGGCCGACGCGGTGATCTTCGATTCCCCTGCCGTTATGTACTATGCCAAAACAGCAGGAGCCGGCGCAGTCAAGATCGTTGGGCCGCTTTACCAGGGCCAGCCGTACGGGATTGCGTTCCCGCAGGGCAGCGAGCTGAGAGAAAAGGTCAGTATCACCATTCTCAAATTCATGGAGGACGGAACATACAACAAGATTTACAAGAAGTGGTTCGGAACCGAACCAAAGTAGGGCGCTGACCGGCGGTTAGCCGGTGTAATCGCCATTCATTTCATGAGCAGAATGTTTTTATAAAGGTATAAGGGGACCGGCAATGATCATTGCCGGTCCCCTTGTGAAAGAGTGTAGATATGGCTGGACAGTTTGTTTTTAAATACAGCGTGATATGGGAGTCGGTACCGGTCCTGCTCCAGGGTGTGAAACTTACCATCTGGATCACCATCTTCGGGTTGATTATCGGGTTTATTATGGGTGCAGCAGCCGGTCTGGCGAAAACATCGAGAAGGAAATTGCCCCAGCGTCTTGCCGGGATGTACATCGAGAGCATTCGGGGAACCCCGCTGATGGTACAGGTCATGTTCATCTATTTCGGCCTGCCGCTGGTACTGGGAATGAGAGTGCCACCGCTGGCAGCCGGAATCGTTGCAATCGGGCTCAACTCCGGTGCGTACATTGCAGAGATTGTCCGCGGGGCTATCCAGTCCATCGACAAGGGGCAGACGGAAGCAGGCCGGTCCATCGGTCTGACCCGGTTTCAGTCAATGCTGTTCGTTATCTGGCCCCAGGCATTCAAACGCATGATTCCTCCGCTGGGAAACCAGTTTATTATTTCTCTGAAAGACACGTCTCTTCTGGTGGTAATAGGCGTCGGTGAGCTGACCAGACAGGGCCAGGAAATCATTGCCTACAACTTCAGGGCCTTTGAAGTCTGGCTGACCGTTGCCATCATGTACCTCATCCTTACCATGACCATTGCAAAGTTATTGAACTACTTTGAAAAACGAATGCGGATAATCTGATGATAGAGATAAAAAACCTACACAAAAGCTTTGGGACCCTCGAGGTATTGAAAGGCGTGGACCTCCATATCAAACCGGGAGAGGTGGTAGTTATCCTGGGACCCAGCGGTTCGGGCAAAAGCACGCTGCTTCGCTGCATAAACTGTCTGGAAGAGATCACATCAGGCACGGTGATCGTTGACGGGTTCGATGTCACGGACAAGAAAACCGACCTGAACTATGTGCGGGCAGAAACCGGCATGGTCTTTCAGTTATTCAACCTCTTTCCCCACATGACGGTACTGCACAATGTAACATTAGGACCTGTCAAGGTCCGGAAGATGCATAAAAAAGAAGCTGAAGAACTCGGCATGGACCTGTTGAAGAAAGTGGGGCTGTCGGACAAGGCGCATGTCTACCCGGACAATTTAAGCGGCGGGCAGAAACAGCGTGTGGCAATCGCCCGTTCCCTGGCTTTGAGACCGAAATCCATCCTCTTTGACGAGCCAACCAGCGCGCTGGACCCTGAACTCATCGGCGAGGTGCTCGAGGTCATGAAAAAGCTGGCGTTTGAAGGCATGACCATGGTGGTGGTGACGCACGAGATGGGATTTGCCAGAGAAGTGGCCGACAGGGTGATTTTTATGGACGGCGGAGTGATCGTGGAAGAAAACAC
>JAFGTK010000008.1 GCA_016934135.1 Deltaproteobacteria bacterium
CCCTGTCTGTCTTTGACTGTTCGATAAGCGGCGAGAGCTGCCGGTAGTACTCTGAAGCTGCAGGAATCTCGGATGCGAGGGATATTCGCGGGAAGAGCGGTGTGACTATGAATAATACCAGAACTGCTTTATGAAGAAAGTATTTTTTCATGAGTATATGTTCGATCCTATAGGGTAATTGGCGTCTTATATCAAGGCTGTCTTCATATTTCAATCAGAAGATTCTTCGCTGCTTGCTTTGGGATGCTTTATCAGGGGTTTCGCATAAACACCGGATTGCCGCTGCCTGAGAGGAAAACATCCGGAAACAGAAGGGTATGCCATCATTCGTGTGTCGACAGTCTCAGCAGGACCTTTTCTGCCGCCTTTTTCAGAACAGGAATCTTCCAGATAAAGGAAGGTATGGTAATCCCGAAATCAAGTTCATGCCCGCTTCCGGGGCCTGTTATCTGTTCTGCGCTGGCATTGGTTTTCCGGTCAAGCGAGATCCTGAAGCGTATTCTTTCAGGGGTTTTTCTTTCTTCTCCTGCCGGGGAACCCTGCAAAGCCGGCGTGTCTGAAGCAAGGGGTTTATGCGGCAGATCATCAGGGCTTTCTATGCGGTCCATGATCTCGAAGGCCTTGCTCATCTGCTCGCTCTTTTTCGATCCTGCTGTGCCGGCTGAACCTTCTGTGCGTTTTTTCCGCCTGTTCTTTGTGGCAGTGTTCCCGGTCATGTCGCTGGCAGTGCTATTGCCTGCTATGTTCTCCAGCTTTTTCCGCTTTTTTGGCAGAGCCATATCATTTCTCCAGTATGTCTGTAATGGTTTTAGCGATCTCCTCAATATCGTCAATTGCCGCCGATGCCTGCCTGGCGGATCGCTTGTTGCCCTTTACTGCTTGTGCATATTCGTAAAGGTTAGACCCTTCTCGGTTGAAATTCTCATATATCGACCGCGTGGGGTAGATTGCCTGAAGGCAGGAGACATTGGGCGGGAGTATTTCCTGAAAGTATTCTATGAGATAGCTTTTTTTGGACTGTGGATGGGTAAAGGAAGGAAGCACATGAAAAGCTGTTTTTTTCTTAGGCTCAACCTTTATGATGTCTTTTATGATAGGGTAGAGGTTGTCTGCAAAAGCGGTTTCGTCATTAGTCGAGGTCCTCATGGGGATGATGACAAGATCTGAGACAGCACATGCAAAACGGGTGTGGAGTTTTCCTGTGCTTTCTCCCGGGATATCCATGACTATGACCTGGTTGTGAGATGCAATGGAGCTTATCCCGTCCTGAAAGACCTCTTTCTGCGTGCTGGAAATATGATGGAATGATACCTTGCTGGAGTTCCTGCCCAGTTCCATTCGCTCGCTCCACCAGTTTCTAATCGTTCCCTGGGGATCGAGTTCCACCAGGGCAATGGATTTGTATCTTTTCCCGAGATGTCTGGAAAACGCTGTGTTGAGAGCAAGGGTGCTTTTGCCGGTTCCGCCTTTTGTCTGAACATAACTGATTATCATGTATATGCCCTGTTTTACTGAATATAATTATATTTCACATGATGCGAATACACCTGTTGCATGAAAGAATAGGCAAAAACGCTCAATGTGTCAAGACGTAAGGTCCCGGTTACCTGGCGGCACGGTTTTTTTCAGCAACGGATTTATATATGGTTCAAGGATGCGTAATTCTTCACATGCTGCTGTTATGGATCAGGTCGCTGTTTTGGGCTGCAAGCTATCATCCGGTTACTTCATCGATCCAGTTCAGGTAGGCTGGAAGCCCGTTCTGAACAGGTACCCTGATGATCTCCGGTACCTCGTAGCTGTGATGCTCTTTGATATACTCCTCTATGCCTGGATAGAGCTCGGATCTTGTCTTGATAAGCATGAGGTGTTCGGCATCCTTGTTTGTCGAACCCTCCCATTTATAATAGCTCGTGATGGCTGTGATCTGTATGCAGGCAGCGAGTTTCTGCTCGATCATCTTGGTCGCAAGCTCGTCAGCCTCCTTAATATTAGGGCATGTGGTCAGTATCATGCAGTAGCCTTTTGTGTCGTTCATATCCCTTTCTCCTTATTTTCCTAAAGAATGCTCATCCTGTGCCTTGTCAATATAATCCTTTACAGGGTTGGTGAAAGAACAGGGGACCACGCATGTGCATTTACCGCATACATCCGCAAGACCTTCTTTGCTGTAGAGAGCAGCATTCTCAAGGAGCATCTCATAACATCTGTGGCGGTCGAACGAGTCTGTCTTCAATGCGCCGTTTACGCAGTTTTTCACACATGCGCTGCATGTTTGGTTGTATTTGTACAGGCAGTACTGAGTGTCAGGCCGTTTTGATGGAGAGCATTGTGCATTGGTGACAATGCTCCCGAGTCTTCCGCAGCATCCGTTCTCAGTGATGATAAGGTTGTGGATGCCGAATGTTCCAAGGCCGGCAATCCAGGCTGCATGCCGGTGTGACCAGTCGCTTATCAGTCTTTGGGTGTCAAAATTATGAGTCGGCGGTATGACAGTTGTTTCTGCTCCAGTTTGTTTCAGAAATTCGACAAGGTATGCATTCAGCTCGATGATGAGCCGGTTGGTTTCGATATATGCCTGTGCCCAATATCTGCTCGCATAGTGGCTTCTCCTGTTTGATAAGGCAATATCCTTTGTGAATGGCAGAAAGTATACGATAACGCTGCGGGCGCCTGCCAGCAGATCCTTAGGCATGGCATGGGTTGGGCTTACCGCGTTTTTCAGGCTCAGGAACGAAGGATCTTCAGCATCTGCAAAACCCGTCAGAGGCTTGAGCCACCTGGTATGTGCTTTTTCTGACCTGGTATACTCATCCACAAATTGTATGATTTCACGGGTGATCAGATCATTCATTCGGTTATATGTACACTATGGTCTTGGTTGACCGTCAAGAGCCAATTTTTTGCAGTATCCTGATCTGTAAATACCTTTATCTTCCAGGATCGGTTTGGGCATATTGTCTCTGCAAATGACATTGCAATAGGTGACATTGTATTCCATCAATGACATAGTATGTAATTATAAGGAATTGCGTGATTCCTGTCAAGAAAAGCCAATGGTTGATTATTGATTGTCCCGCCTATTCTGAATATCTTGGTAAATCTTTGAAAGTATATTGAAGACAGGATAAACAGCCTTGTTCCGTGGTTAAGTAATTAAGGATTTGCGCCGATGAATAATGAATAGGGCGCAGATGTATGAAGATTGAAGAATCTGAAATACTTATGAATTCATCCAGGTCATATCTTGAAATGGATGAAGAAAAAGAAGATCTGAAGGTGTGGGTGGGTAACCGGGACCCACAGAACAGACCTGATACGATAAGCCTTTCTGAAAAAGCCAGATCAATGTATGAGAAGATTGATACGTGCTGTGACGAGTATGAGATCGATGCGCAGATAAATGAGGAAATATCTTTGAAGAAACTCATTGCAGAGATCTTATCGGGCAAAAAAATCAAGATCACTCACATGGAAAAGGTGGATCAGAGCACGCAGGCCGTTGAAAAAGAATCTTCACATGGACAGGAAGAAAGACAGGGCTGGGGTCTGGAATATAATTACGAACAGACACATTACGAGAAAGAAGAGGTTGCATTTCAGGCCAAAGGCGTTATCCGCACAGCAGATGGGCAGGAGATCGATTTTTCTCTGAGTCTGGATATGAACCGAGAGTTCCTTGAGAAGAACAGCCTCAATATCCGTGCAGGGGATGCAGCTATAGATCCGCTTGTGATAAACTTTGACGGCAATGCAGCAAGCCTCTCGAACATGAAGTTCAATTTCGATCTGGATTCCAATGGTGTTCAGGACGAGCTTTCCATGCTTACACAGGGAAGGGGCTTTCTTGCCATAGATATCAACAATGACGGCATCATCAACAACGGACAGGAACTGTTCGGCCCGCAAACCGGCCAGGGTTTTGATGAACTTGCCGCATACGATGCAGATGGAAATGCCTGGATCGATGAAAATGATGCTGTTTACAGTCGTCTTCGCGTTATGACGGTTGATCCCTCGGGGGTCCAGCGGCTTGACATCTTGAAGGACACAAGGGTAGGTGCCATTTATCTCGGTAATATGGATACCCTGTTCGATATCCGCAATCTCGGAAACAACGAGCTCTTAGGCCAGGTACAGACAACTGGTATCTATGTTTCCGAAAACACTTCAGTGGGTACGCTCCAGCAGCTCAACCTCGTTATTTAAGCCCAATCCTGTATCACAGAATATCCTGGAGAAAAATATTGACAGTTAGAGTGTAAAACTATACTTTGTGAAAAAGTATAGTTTTTAGAAACTAGTTGTGTTTAAAATATATTTATAAGAGCGGGCGGATGCGGGCAAACCTGTTTTTAGCGATCGGTTATCCCTTTTTTCGGTTTTGTCCCCCTGTGGTCATGTCCTTACGCAGATGTTCGCTCGCAGCAGAGCATGGATCAGCGTAACCATGGAGGAGTGTCATGATTGAGGAGAAGTACAGAGACGGTGCTGCTTTTCTGGAAAAGGCAGTGCATGTCATTGAGCAGACCGGGGTAAAGATTGTCGATCTGAAAGACCGGTATGCAAAGATCCTCATGCCCTTTGCTCCCAATATCAACCATATAGGTATCATGTATGGCGGTTCGCTGTTTATCCTGGCCGAGTTTTCAGGCGGGGTCATTTATTATACTTCATTCGATCATGCCAGGTTTTATCCCATAGTCAAAGATGTCTCGATCAGGTTCAGGCGTCCGGCAACAACGGATGTCACCCTCGAGGTCAGCCTCAGTCCTGAAGAGGTCGAGGCAATTGAAAAAGCGGCAGAGAAAGACGGGAAAAAGGACTGGACCATGAATCTTGAGCTTAAGGACTCTCATGGAGAGGTATGCTGTGTTGTTCAGGGTACATGGCAACTCAGGAAGTTCCCGGACCAAAATCAATAAACGATAAAGGAGTGGCAACATGGCAAATCAGATTCTAGATGAAAGAGATCAACAGTTTATTCTCTATGAAGTGCTTGAAGCGGAGAAGCTCTGCGAGCACGCCAAGTATGCGGACTTTTCCAGGGACATGTTCGATATGATCCTGACCGAGGCCCAGAAGTTCGCAACAGAAGAGATACTGCCGACTCTGGCCGAGAGCGACAAGCAGGGATGCAGGCTGGAAAACGGCCAGGTGTATGTGCCTGATTGTTTCCACAAGGCATACAAGCTCTTTTGCGAAGGCGGATGGATCGGCATGACTGTCCCCCCTGAAGAGGGAGGCCAGGGCCTGCCACAGTCAGTAGCGACAGCTGCAGTAGACTGGTTCTATCATAACTTCTCCTTTGTAGCATACCCGTTTGCAACCGAGGGTGCAGCACACCTGATCCTTACCTACGGTACTGAAGAGCAGAAGAGAAAATACATGGATAACATGCTCCAGGGTGTATGGGGCGGCACCATGGCACTTACAGAACCCAATGCAGGAACAGACCTTGGAAATATGAGCACCAAGGCCATACGTCAGCCGGACGGAACCTTCAAGATCCAGGGTACGAAGATCTTTATCACAGGCGGCGACCACGATATGGTGGACAATGTCATCCATCCAGTGCTTGCAAGGATAGAGGGAGATGTTCCCGGGACAAAGGGGATATCCATCTTTATCGTGCCCAAGTACGTGGTGAACGAAGACGGGTCACTGGGCAGGCGCAATGATTACGAGATCGCCAATATCGAAGAGAAGATGGGCATTCACGGCAGCGCAACATGCCTTATCAACTTCGGCGACAATAACGAATGCTATGCAGAACTGCTCGGTGAAGAGCGTCAGGGTATGAAGATCATGTTCCAGATGATGAACGAGGCGCGCCTTGCAGTCGGTATGCAGGGTCTCTGCAGCGCATCGATCGCCTATCTGCACGCACTTCAGTATGCCAAGGACCGGCTTCAGGGATCGTCGCTTATGGATTTCAAAAATCCCGAGGCCCCGAGGGTGCCGATTATTCAGCATCCGGATGTGAGGAGGATGCTGCTGTGGATGAAATCTTCAGTCGACAGTCTGCGTGCGCTTATCTACTTTACTGCCTATTGTTTTGACATGGAACATCTTGCCGCCGACGATGAGGAGAAGGCCAAATGGGTCGGTTTTGCAGAGATACTTACCCCGATTGTCAAGGCATACAGCTCTGATGTAGGTTTCAAGGTAACCGAGCTTGCCATGCAGGTTTACGGTGGATATGGATTCTGCAGCGAGTACCCTGTAGAGCAGTTCATGCGAGATGAAAAGATCGCATCCATCTATGAGGGTGCAAATGGCATTCAGGCCCTTGACCTGATTGGCAGAAAACTGGGCATGAAAAAGGGTGCATATTTTATGGGCCTGCTTGGCGAGATGAACAGCACCATAGCAAGATACAAAGACGGTAACGG
>JAFGTK010000077.1 GCA_016934135.1 Deltaproteobacteria bacterium
CTTTTTCCTGCGGAATCTTATGAGCACGTTCATCATTGCAACTGCCATACCCATTTCCATCATCGCCACCTTCTCGCTCATGTATTTCACGGGGCTTACCCTGAACATCATGACCCTTGGGGGGCTGGCTCTGGGTATCGGTATGCTGGTGGACAATGCCATCGTTGTGCTGGAAAACATATACCGCCTCAGGGAATCCGGAAGAACCTCCGAGGATGCCGCCCTTGCGGGTACCGGTGAGGTAACCTCCGCCATTATTGCCAGCACACTGACAACTCTTGCTGTTTTTCTGCCGCTGGTATTTATCCGGGGCATGTCCGGCGTGATGTTCAAACAGCTCGCCTTTGTAGTGAGTTTTGCCCTTATATGCGCCCTGATCATAGCTCTTACCCTTGTTCCGATGATGGCGGCGAGGATGCTTCACATAAGGGCAGCGGATGCCGGGCAGACCTGGCTTAGCCGGCTCTATGCATTGAGCACCGGATTCTTTGTCAGGATGGAGGATGGATACAAACGGCTGCTCCACCGTGCTTTGGCTCATCCCGGGTTGGTGATAATCGGGACAGTTCTTATCCTCGGGACAAGCCTGGCTCTCATACCCCTGGTCGGGGTTGAGTTCATGCCTTCAACTGATGAGGGGGAAGTCCGGGTGAATGCAGAGATGGAGGTGGGCACCCGTGTTGAGGTCCTTGCGGAAAAGTTCAGGCTTATCGAGAAAGTGGTAAGTCAGGAGGTTCCCGAGGCCAAAAACATCGTCGAAAGTATCGGCGGCTCAGGTGGGCATTCCGGGGGATCTTACTCCGGCCGTATGCAGATCGCTTTGACATCTAAGACACAGCGGGAACGGACAAGCGAGCAGATTGCCGCTGACCTCCGGGACAAACTGTCCGGTATTCCCGGGGTGACGATACGAACCCGGGCAGGACAGGGGCTGTTTCTCCTGCGGATATTCAGCGGCGGGGATACGGATAAGGTGCAGATCGAGATCAGGGGGTATGACCTGAAGACTGCCGATGCTCTGGCACAGCGGGTGAAAAACATTATCGAACAGGTTGAAGGTGTGACTGATGCACAGATGAGCAGAGAGGCCGGGACACCTGAAGAGCTTGTCTATGTCGACCGCGCAAAGGCCTCCGATATGAGGCTTTCGGTGTCGCAGATAGCCGATATGCTCCAGACCGTCATATCGGGGACAAAAGCAGGCAGTTTTCGCCAAGGCGGTGATGAATATGATATCCGTGTGAAGATCGAGGACGCTGATAAAATGGATATCCGTGAGATCATGGACCTGACGATCACCGGATCAGAAGGTGTCCCGGTAGTGCTCAGGAATGTCGTCAGCATCCATCCCAGGACAGGGCCGGTTCGCATCGAACGAAAGGATCAGGAACGGATAGTGACTGTGTCGGCAAATATCAGCGGCAGGGATATGGGCTCCATCCTGGATGATATACGCGAAGGCCTTCGGTCTGTAGCGATCCCCAAGGACTTCGGCATTGTCTTCGGCGGAGACTACGAGGAGCAGGAAAAGGCATTCAGAGAGCTTCTGCTGAGCCTTGTTCTTGCGGTTCTTCTTGTCTATATGGTCATGGCATCGCTTTATGAGTCTATCCGCTATCCTCTGGTCGTCATGTTCTCGGTGCCCTTTGCCGCAATCGGGGTCATCCTGATGCTGTTCATTACCGGAACAAGCTTTAATGTTCAGTCCTATATCGGCTGCATAATGCTGGGCGGGATAGTGGTGAACAATGCCATTCTGCTGGTGGATCACATCAATCTGCTTCGCAGCCGCGACAGGATGGGATTGCGCCAGGCCATAGAAGAAGCCGGAAGGAGACGTCTGAGGCCTATACTCATGACGGCCATGACAACGATCCTGGCCATGGTGCCCCTGGCTACCGGGCTCGGCGAAGGCGGCGAGGTGCAGGCCCCTCTGGCACGGGCCGTTATCGGAGGACTGATCAGTTCCACACTCATAACCCTGGTGATCATTCCCACGGTATATGTATGGTTTGACACACATATACCAGGCGGAAAGAACAGGTCAGATGCGTCTGCGGAGAATAGGGAATAAGGCATGACAGGACGATACCCTATAACGACTGTTCTGATATTTGCCGTCATATGGGCCTGTTTATTCATCATGACATCCTGTGCTGCAAAAGATCTAGGGGTGAAGGAAGACTATATCGGCCCTGAGGTGCAGCAGAGTCATGTTCAGGATCAATCCCGGCAAAGTGAGGACGCTGCTGCAAAAGAGCAGCCGGCAGTGCAGGACCATGGTCCGCTTGAGATCACGGTGCAGGATGCAATTCTGCTTGCACTGGAAAACAATCGCAGCCTCAAGGTCGAAAGATTCGGCCCCCCCATAAAGAGAACAGCGGAAGAAGAGGCCCGCTCAGCATTCGATCCGGTCCTCAGCGGTGAAGATACACGCTCCAGGGAAAAGATCGATAACGATTCAAGCCGCCCGGAACAAAGCATGGCAAGCGGGATCGATGCAAGGCTGGGTGTATCCGGATATCTTCCGACAGGCACTGATATAGCACTGGAGCTGTCTACGAATGAGTCATGGTCGCACCTGTACAGCGACGAACTGTATGAATCACGCCTTGGGCTGAGCGTCACACAGGCGCTTTTAAAAGGGGCTGGACTGGGAGTGAACCTTGCCGCCCTCAGGCAGGCGCGGCTGGACACTGCAGCAACCCTCTTTGAACTGCGGGGTTTTGCCGAGACCCTGGTGGCGCAGGTGGAGGAAACCTACTGGGATTACGCCCTTACAGAGCGTCAGATAGAGATCTTTCTTGAATCTTTGAACCTGGCCCAGCAGCAAAAGAGCGAAACGCTTGAGATGATAAAGATCGGTTATCTGGCTGAATCAGAGCTTGCTGCTGCAGAGGCCGAGATAGCGCTTCGGCGTGAAGGGCTTATCAATGTACGAAGCGACCTCGAGAAGACCAGGCTCAGGCTTCTGAGACTGATTAATCCTCCCGGTGCCGACCTGTGGCAGAGGGAGATCGTGCTTCTCCATCAGCCGGCTATTCCTGATGTGAAGCTTGATGATGTGGATGCCCATGTGGATGTTGCCATGCGCATGAGGCCGGACCTGAATCAGGCCAGATTGCAGGTTCGCCACGGTGAACTGGAGATCGTAAAAACGAAAAACGGGCTGCTGCCGAAGATGGACGTGTTCATCAACCTCGGAAAGACCGGATACGCGGATTCCTTCGGCCGATCATACAGCGATATGGATGACCATTCGTATGATGTAGAGGCAGGCCTTGCCCTGGAATATCCCCTTGTGAACAGGCAGGCCAGGTCACGGTATCGCTCCTCGATACTGCACCACTCTCAGGCCGGCGAGGCGCTTAAAAATCTTGACCAGCTTGTCACCGTGGATGTCCGTGTAGCCTATATCGAAGTGAACCGGGCAAAGGAGCAGATTGCCGCAACTGCTGCAACAAGGGCTTTTCAGGAGGAAAAGGCACGTATCGAATCTGAAAAGTTCCGTGTAGGCAAGTCCACCTCGCTCCTTGTGGCACAGGCCCAGCGAGACCTCCTTTCCAGCCGGATTACCGAAATTCAGGCTACAATCAATTATCTCAAGGCTCTCATCGAACTGTTCAGGCTCGAAGGCTCGCTTCTACAGCGCCGAGGCATCACGGCACCGGGGTCTCAGCCGTCATTGCCTTAGTACTCCATTACTCCAATTTTACAGCGGCAGGCCGAAACGGTATGAGATGTTCAGGGTAAAGTACGACTCCCTGCTGATAATCCTTTCGTCCGTGGTCCAGATCTCACTGTCCCATGTGCTTCCGTCTTCTGTGCCGGCATAGATCGTGTTGTCCTGTTCGCCCCAGGTTCGAAGATAGAGGTGGTCGATCATCAGAAGTACACTCCAGTGTGGGGTTATATCGTACCTGATACTGGCTGCATACTTCAGCGACTGCCCGGTGCAGTATCCTTCGGCATAGATAGGGCCCGGTATCCTCTCGAGGTGGGTATCCCTGTCTTTGGCGTATACAAAGGGAGAGTATGCGAACCCCATTTCAACATTGAGCTTGTTTGTGGTGTCGGACAGGGTAAGCTCGGCATAGGGCATTGAATAGTCCACATCATATGTAATACCTACGTTGCCGCTGCCGGCATACTCAAATCCGGGAATACCGCTCGGCGACCATTGCCGGATCAGAGAGCATTCGTATTGAAACGAGCGGTGTTCATAACCGATCCCCAGGTATCCTGTAAGATCGCCTTTGCCGACCCTGCTTTCATGATGGTGCGAGAAGATCTGGTATGCAATATCGGCTTTCCAGATCATGACATCGACATCGCTTCTGCTTGCAGACTGGATATCCAGGAGATATCCGCCCGTATCCCAGACATTCACATACCAGCCCGGGCCTTCATCTCCATCTGCATCCCAGAAGGGCACACCCCAGTCATAGTCTCTCATGTGTCCCGCTTTTTTGTTGAGATTCATCCCTGCACTGCCAGTTATCCTCAACTTGTCAGCCTTGATTTTCATATCGAGGTTGGCAAAATATACCCCCAGCGGGAATTCCAGACGGCTGATCGGAAAATATGGATATCTTCCCCACGGGTCCAACTCGGATGGAACACCACCTATCTCATAAGTATTTGTCCCGGTGAGATAGCCGGCGCCCGTAGAGAATTCAATATCTGTTCCGGCATGGGCAGAAGGTGTCCATACAGAAAAAAGTGCGAAGAAAAGAAACATAAACAAACGTTTCATGTTCATACCTCCTCATAAAATATATTTACGGTATCGGATAAGCACCTAACTTTCTTGAGAAATCAAACAGTTCCATTCTTTGGGGAGCTGCATATAATATCTGTAATCATGATAGTTTGTAATATAATGAAGAAAAGACCGCAAGGTAGATGTCAGGGTTTGCAGATAAGTTGTGGATGAAATAAAAATACCATCTTCGTTTGTTGCCTAAGCCTGATAAGTATGCTAATTCAAAAAAACCACAAGGAGGACAAAAATGTTTGGTCTTGGCCCTACAGAACTGATTATAATTCTGGTAATAGTGCTCGTGATATTCGGAGCCGGCAAATTGCCGGAAATAGGCGGTGCCTTGGGAAAGGGCATCAGGAATTTCAAATCATCCATGAGCGAGACTGGCAGCGACAAGTCCGTTAAAGGAGATATTGAGGATAAGAGCAAAAAGGAAGAGGATAAATAGCACCTTTGATGTTTCCGTAAAGACCAAGACCTTCTGCATTAAAAAACCATTCTTTTTCGATTCATATTCCCGATACAGGAACACCCTCAGCTGTTATCAGATCCAGATTCATACAGCTTCATCGATATCACCTGTATATTTCTGAGAATAAAAGAACCCCCTCCAGTACTGATGAGGGGGTTATGTCCGGCTTGTCAGGGTTTCTATTCGTCAAGA
>JAFGTK010000353.1 GCA_016934135.1 Deltaproteobacteria bacterium
CAACGGCCTTGCCATTTATCTACCCTATTACATTATCCCCATTAATTCAAGAATAAAGATTTGACCCCAAGACTACCCGGGGGAAGAGATATTTAACAGGCTGCACCTGTCGAGTTATCCCATTGCCATTACCTATATCAAGAATGAGGACGAGATACCTGAAGGGACATTCAGGCCTGCAGCGATGGGGAAAAAGCTCGCTCTGTGCCAGGCCTACACCCTGAGCAGGAAGTGGGGCATGCAGGTAGCAATGACGGCTGACGATAATTTTTGCACCCCGGCAACGGCATTTCACGGATGGGTGGACATATCCAGGGAAGATCTCATCGAAAGCCAGGTCCGGCAGGGCTGGCACAAAGACAGACAGGCCGAAGAAACACGGATCGAGGGCGCCTGGCAACTCCTGCGGTCAAAAGGCGAGGATGCATTGAAAGAGTATTGCGGGTTCGTCTGCTGTGCGCTCAAAAATGCACAGATGATGCCCCACACCGTGCTCATCTTTGGTGACGGCGTGCAGATCACCCACATGATCCATGCCATAAGCTACGAGTACAAAGAACTGGTGCATTCATTCTTTGAAGGGTTTGGCGAATCGTGCATCAAAGGGGGGCTGCTGCCCTTCCTGCTCGACAGTCCCCAGATCGTTCTCCCCGGCATGGGAGACCGTTCCTTTGCCGGCATCACAGAAAACGAGCTGGCCATCGGCATGCCGTCGCGTATCGTGCCGGTGCTGCAACAAAACCTTTTCAAGGCAGGGGGCGACATGAACATGGGGTACCCGGCCAAAACCCTGATGCCCATGGACATCACCGAGCACATCACCCCGGGGTTCCAGTTCCTGCGGGAGAAGATGGACAAGACAAAATCTTGATGTAAATATAAACAGGGTCAGAGTGGATCCATTGAAATACCACTCTGACCCCGTTTTTCCCCTTAATTCAAGAATAAAGATTTGACCCCCTTCCCCTGCGTCTATTCCTTTCGAGGCTCATTCCCTTCAACCTTACGGCTTACGGCCTGACGTCTCGCTGTCTTACGCTTAATCTCAAGGATTACTCCCCTCGATCCAAAGACTCGCTACCCGGTGGCTGGCCTGCCTTCCGGGACGGGTTTCCCACCCGCTAAAATATGCAACCCTGCCCGGCCGCACCGAGATTCGATATCCGAAATTCGAAGCAGTTATCTTGGTCCTACCCCATTATTTCTGACCCTTTCCTGTTGACTGTTCGACTATAGGAGGTCCCCTTTTCTTTTAATCTGCAAGAATGCAGAGTACTCAAAAAAAACATTATATTTTTAGAGGTTAGCTATCTTAATAAATATTGCTCAATCTCCAGGCACAATGTATACGATGATTCACCAAGCATGTAGCGGTCCCATAGATTGTCCCTTGATTGACCCAATACTCTTCCATCACCGGTAAGGATAAATTCTTTATCATATAAAGAAAAGATGAAGGCTCCTGGGTGCTCTTTCATATCTGCTTTTTCATCAAATTCTTTGATAACGCGTTCAGTATTGTATAAATGATTCCATATCTTAAATGGAGGATCATTTCGAAAAGCAAAAATGGTAGCAATTTCAAAAGCAAGTTCGTAAGAAGCACCCCATCTCTTATGTCTACAGTTCAAATGCGTTTTATCGGGCATAGCTGGCAAGTTCATATATTTAATTGCTTGTGATAGAATCTGAGCAATTGTGACACCAGCAGTACACATCTGTGATGTTTCTAACCCATGATCTCCAGGGCCACCAATTCGCCAGTTTTCTACATCTCCACTCGCAGTTAAACGGCCAAGCGCTTGTTTATATTCTTTACCATTTACTGAACAACGCACATAATCCAGTTGGATCCCATAGTACCCCATTCCTTCCTTGCAAATCACATGAGGGACAATCCCATGTGATGCATAGAACCTTTTGCAAAATCCATAAGCCAAATACCAGGCTAATCCCCAGCTCTTTTCTGAACTTTTTATCTTTCGCCAATATTCAAAGTAAAGATCAACACTCATAGTATTTACATCCTCAGATCATAACTTATAATAATCACTATGTATATCTCGTCAGCCCCATGCATTCATATCAAAGGGTTAACGAATAAGAGAATAATAATGGTCAGAGTAAGTTTTTTCATTCTGGAGGATAATACCACTCTGACCCTGTTTTTCCCTTTGATTAAATTCTTTTTATCGATGCTTCTTGTTGTATCCCCTTCCGTTTGATCCATTAATTCTTCCAAGACACCTCGTATAGTATCTGCCCAGATACGATAACGAGAAAACATCGCTGCTCCCATGCCAGGATTATCAAATTCTATTACATGATTTAATGCTGCCCTTTTTAATCTCGGGAATAGGTATTCTATGCCATTATAAGAACATATCTCACTTGAAATTATTTCTACGTCTGTATCATACTTCTCAACAATATCATTAAGTAATCTTTCTTTGTTATCCATGATTCTCCCTATATCGGATCACTCCTCCTCAAACCCGTAATTCGAAAACCGCAGCGTATTGCAATTCTCTGTGACGGTTCTAACCAGGTTGTCTGATGCACCATCGGGTATACGTGCATGAATTTCCAGGGTGACTTCCACATCGCAACCAACCAAGGCACAGAAGTGCTGTACCACCTCGTCTGCAATATTCCCTGCATCACGGGAGAGTCGGAGAGCATCCAGGCTTACTGTGCCGAAGAAGCGGCGGGGCAATGCATGTGTTTTTGGGATCGGTGGCTGAACATCGCCTTCTTCTCCTCCCTCAGAGGGAGGTCTTGTCTCTCCTTTTTCTCCTGATGTCTTTTCTTGTTCAGCTCTCCTCCTGTCCTCGTCCATTTGCATCTGGCGCTTAGCAGCCTCTGGCTTGACCAGCACGCTCTGCGTGTCCATGATGATAGATGTCATGCTGCCTGCCACCAGGCCAGAATATCGATTGCTCTCTAAATCATAGGCCGTGGCATAGGCAAAATTCTCTTCCCAGGTGATTTTTTCCACCCCATCCTGGATTGCATTGATCAATACTGTGCTGTTTCTCAGCCTGGGCAGGTAGAGGTACGTGGCAAAGTATTCCCATAGTTTCCTGATCCCGATATGATTGCTTTCTGTCCAGAGAAAGCGGTCAAGCTCAAACCGGATCCTGATGGCCGAGTACTCTGCAAACAGGTTCTCATCATGGAGGAGCTTTTTCGATGCCTTGACCGCCAGGGTGTCCTGCCCGGTAATGCGGGCCTGCTGCCACTGCATCTTCCTTTGTGGGTCAGGCTGATCAGGAACAAGAAGCCAGATAAATGTTTCCCTGATCCGGGTATTCACCACTCCATCGGTCTGAGTGCACTTTGTCTGGCCCTGCTTTGATTGATTCATATCCAGATTCAGTGCCTCTTTATCGTCACAGATTGATTTCCATGCCCTATGGATACGGATGGCCTGTTCAAGCTCATCGAGCCGCGCTTTATCCGGAGCCAGGAACACCAACATGTTTCGATAGATCCGTGGCGAGTTCCCTCGATTGTTTAGGATGTCCTGTGCACTTCGCTGTGCAGGGGTATCCTGTGCCTTGTTGTTCATGTGGTAAGATTCCGGACCTAAGATTACAAGCCTGGTCTCCATCTCGTCAGGGACATCTCCGCTGGAATCGGGCACGGCATGCACGGCACTGAAATCTCCCCGCTGACGATCCGCTCTGATACGGGTCTTCAGCTCATCCCAGATCACATGCTCTTCAAACTGGGTGGCCCGCTCCTCGGCCAGCCGGGTCACGCTTGGCTGGGTGGAGAACCAGTAGGTTTTCCCATCCAGATACAGGTGCGTTGCCCGATCAGTCAGCCTGCGCAAGGCATCACCAAAGGTAGCGACATTCTCTCCAGGCTGGGCACATCCAAGCTTTATCCTGCGCTCGTCTATCCCCTTGTGTGCAGCCTTTTCCAGGGGGGCAGAGCCTATATAGATGGACCGCGCGACCCTGCGGGCTGCTGAATATCGCCCGATATTCGGAAGTTCACGATCAATTTTCAAAGATAAGGCTTCAGGACCGTCCACATCCTTTTCAATAACCGGGCGCCAACTGTCCCCCAGATACCTTGTCAATTCACTCTGTACACCTGAATCATCCATGGGAACGGTCGAGGGCATGATGAGGAGGTTCGCATCCTGCCGATCCCACAGCTCGGATATCACTGTCGCCATTAAACGCAATACCCCTCTGGTCCTCTGAAAACGCTCCAGGCTGCTCCAGTCCTCATAGAGCCGGTCGAACAGCTCCGGGTGAATGGGATATGCCTTTTCCATTCTTTTGCGATACTCTACTTCACCACAGCCATGGGGAAATTCGCTTTTGTTCGCCTGATAGTATTGTGAAAACATCTTGATAACCGCATCCTTGGCGGCAAAATCCTTGGGGTCAGCAATGGGCTCAAAGAGCCTGCGGCGGACGATCTCAAAACTCTCCTCGGCGCTGGCCGACCTCCAGGGGGACTGCATCCTGCCGAACGTAGTCTGGAGCCTGGTGAGCGCATCCTTGCCGCCCTCGCCGCCGATCTCGATCTGTGAGGCCGGCAATGATGCTACCAGTATCGCCCCAGGGGTCGCCCGTACAGCCTCGGTCAGGGCCTGGGCAAAGGTCATGTTTGCATCGAAGCTCCCTCCGGAAAGATCCGTCTTGCCATAGGCCTGCCTGACATAGGCAACCCACTCGTCGATAAGGATGATGCAGGGGCTGTGCTTCTTAAACAGCTCTCCCAGTGTCTGGGAACCCGGACTGGTACCGTTTTCATCGTTGAGGGCCACCATGGCATACGCATCTCTGCCGCCCAGCTGCCAGGCAAGCTCCCCCCACAGTGTCCTGATGATCGTTCCATCATCTTTGGTATGGGGCTGGCCAGGGTTCAATGACGTCCCCACCAGCACAGCCCTGCAGGCCTTTGGCAGCTCCTTGATGGACAGCTGCTGAAGTATCTGGTCAACCCCTGCGAGTTCGCTCCCCGCAGTGCCGGAGAACAGGTGGTACAGAGCCAGCATGGAGTGGGTCTTTCCCCCGCCGAAGTTTGTCTGGAGTTCCACAACCGGGCTGCCCCCTGTTTTATTCAACCGGGCAATGGCCTCTTTAAGCAGGTTGGAAAGCCCTTCTGTGATATAGGTGCGGCGGTAGAATTCATGCGCATCACCATACTCGGCAGAGGCGTCTCCGGAAAGCACCTGAGCCAGGTCGGCAGCAAATTCCGCCTGAACATAGCGGCCCTTGGCAACGTCCGGGTGCGGGGTGACCACCTCGCGCCATGGTCTCAACCCTGACTCGGGCGTGCCCTCGATAGACACCTTCTTCCTGGTTTCCTGGCGGGCCTGCTCAGCAAAGCGCACGCGCATGGTCTCCTGGGAGATCTTTTCCACCTCTGCCGCCTCAGGCGCAGAGATCGACTTGAGGAGACGCACCATGGTATCCAGCGCCCGGTACGTGTCATCATAGGAAAAGGTCTCCTGGTGTGCCCACTTGTTTCTTATCTCGCGCAGCTCGCTGACAAACGAGCGCTCTGTGTGGCCGAGGATATTCTTGAAAACTGCATTCCACTGGTCCCACGTGAGCAGAAGCAGCGGATGAATATCCCATTGGATCTTGCCGTCTTTAACATTGAAATCACGTGGAATGTTCTGTTGAACAACATCCTGCCACCGGTCCTTATATTCTGCCTGCATCTCGCGCTCTACAAACGGTGCAAGGCCGTCCCGGAGCAGTTCCAGTCCCTTCCCGATACGTTCACTGTTGGAAATTGCCATTATATCTCCCCTAAACTTATATCCATGTATCCTGGCGGCCAGGCCCGGTTGCAGGCTGCTGTTTTGCCAGGTTCACCAGATCCGGCCAGGCAACCACCAGGCTGTTGTAGGCCCGTGCCTCCTGTGCCCACTTTTTGCGCTCGCAGATCGAATAGAGCCGGTATGCCAGGTTTCGGGCAGCCTCGCCCAGAGCCCCCACCTTTTTCAAAAGGATCGCTGCCGCCTCTTCACTGCCTGCATCCACCAGCTTTTTTATAAGATGTTGGGTCACCTCCCAGATGGTGAGCCGTTTGTCCGTTACCGGGTCCCAGGTATCTGATAGTTCTCCTCGGCCAAGCAGGCGGACCTTCCCGCTTTTTGAGAAGAGAAAACCCGCCTCAACCAGCCCGGAAACCGATGTGTTCTTTGCCGTGCTCAGGGTCTCGGCAATGCCATAAGGCCCGTCGTTCATACTGTACTGCTCGAACCAGGCCAAGGCCCAGCGGGTATCGGCATCATATTCGCCTTCCTGCTCGGCCAGGTATTCATCGAGGGCCTGGTTGATCAGCGCCAGGGCATCCCGCACCCGCATGGCAGAACCGTCTGCCTCCAGCACCTTGCTGTACCGGGAAAAGACCGCCATGCCTGGTCCGATAGCTGCCTGAGCCATGTCCACCGGGGCGATATTGTTCTGCTGAAGTTTCTTGAGCGCAGCCGGCAGCTCTCGTTTCAGGATATTCAGAAAATCCCGGCGGGTGGTCATGGAGGCCTCAACAGGACGTTTTCTACAGACCAGTATGATTGAAGATGCAAGGGCATTCGAACCCATCGCAATCTGCCTAGTTTTCATCTCTGTTCGCATCGGCCAGGTACCGCTGACGGAGAAACCGGCGCTAAGTACAGCTTCTAGGAAGGTTTCCCAACCTGTGCTGGCAGAGCCATTACTTACGCTTTCAGACTGTTTGAATGCATAATAGATGGTAACGGGAAATGCAGGGTGCGACTGTTCATACAGCCGCTGCATTGCCTGTGTCATACCGTCGAGAAAGAACGTCTCTGCTTTTTCCTTGCTGCCGTGACGGTAGTGTGTGGCAACCAGTTCATCTGCTTTTGGTACAACAAGAGTCACAAAGAGATCTGGGAAAATAGGCTTTAGCGAACGACGCAACCATACATAGAAAAAGTCAGATAGATCGGCATACCCAATGTTGTCATAATAGGGAGGATCTGTTGAGACTATCTTCATATTGGAGATATCTTGGGTTGCTGCATCTTTTTGATCGCACGATCCCAGTGTAGATGGTTGCATCCAGTTAAGAGGGTTACATGCGTAGAAAACAGCAGCATCAACACTGCCCGTAGCAATACCAAGAAAGTTTGGTTCTGCGAAGTCCCAAATCATTGGTAAAGCTTGACGGCCAAAACAATGTTGAGCTTTTTCACCAACACTATTCCATCGAACAAGGCTATTGCCTGTCATTGTCATACGATCAACCGCAAATGCCAAATACACCGCCACCGCATCACCATACGCAGTAGCACCGTTTCCGCCATCATTGAGGCCGATGCGGTCATCTCTCAACCCTGCAGCCTTGGCATCCCTGATCACTCTGTCTCGGGCCTCCAGCACCAGGTCGGAGAAGGTCGTCAGGGCCACAAGCTGGCGAGAGGTGAAGAGGTCAGCAAAAGTATTCATTCCATAATTTGGAGTCTTGAAATCCCGTGGATTAACCGGCAATTCATAGTCGGGCTTCCATTCCGGCTTTGCTGAACGGGCTATCTTCTCCATTTCCTCGGTTGGCTCAAGATATATCCTTCCGCGATTTCCCTCTGCAACCACTGCCATTAGCCGTTCACCCATTCTTCCTTCTTTACCCTCTGTGCGAACATGCGGGAACGGCACCGGGGTACCACAGCACAGACAGGTCGCACCCTGGCGGTTGACTGTACCTTCCCGCGGTTTGCCCGTACCTCTTCTCACCTTGAATTCATAGCGATTGCCCTGAATGACCGGCTCCACCCATGCCTGCCTGTCCTTCTTGGTTGAAAGGGCAAATGATCTCACCAGCGGCATCTGTGCCCCGCAGGCCGGGTTCGGGCATTTCACGGTCCTGGCCCACAGCCAGGCGATCACGGTTGCCTCGCCGCCGCCGTTTTCCTCGGGCAGCTTCACCTTGGGGTACAGGTGCCCGATGCGTTTTTGTGCCTCATCGCTCATCCACTGGCCATAGTACCGGACATCCTCGGCCAGCCCCTGCGCACCTTTCCATGCATAGCTCTTTTTTGCCTTTTCATCGTGAGGCCGAACCGGCGGCCTGCCAGCAAACTTTGGCGGGATTTCGATCATGGCCTTGGTGATGAGCACTGCTACCGGGTTCAGGTCGCTTCCGTGGGCCTCCAGACCGAGCCGCTGGGCCTCAAGTGGTATGGAACCGCCGCCGCAGAACGGGTCGTACACGGGCGGCGGATTGTCGCCGGTGTATTTCCTGATCTCTGCCCTGGCCTTTTCCAGCACAGTCTCATTATTGGTATTTTCCCATTTCACCATCTCTTCGATGATACCGAAGAGCCGCTGTCGCTCCCTGTCCTGATCCTCTTCCGTGGGAAACTTCTCCGGATGGCTCGACGGGTCGTCAACGATCTGGGCAAAAAGCACGGCCCGGCACGCAGCCAGAGGCCGCCTGGCCCACCACAGGTGCAGCGTGCTTGGATGCCCATGCCGGATGGACTTTTCCCGTGCAGATTCCTTGTTGATGGCATCCAGGGGCAGTGCCACTTCTATGATTTTCTTTTTGGTGATCATGGCGTCTCCTTCTTATTAAGGACTTTATCTACTTCTTCTACCGGATCACCTGCAATAATTCGGTAGACCAATTCGCATCTATCCCGCGACTCCATAGGGACAAACTCTATCCGGTCAATGAGCTCGAGTTCTGCACGGCATCGGTTCTTGATACCACGTGAGTCTAGTCCGCGGCTTAATGCATCGTCCGCAACATTCATTGCATCTATCAGTTCTTCCTCTGGCACTTTCAGCCCGCGGAAGAAATAATTGTCTGTCAGGGCCTTTCTTGGGAAAACAGCAATGTCTTTCAGCAGCGAATATGCCTGCCCCCAGGGGGATGCCAGGGCGCTGTCCGTTCGCACAAAACGTAGAGATGAATAGGATAGTTTTGGGGTGAACTGTGCTGTCTGGGCTTTTTCCAGCCTTTCCTTAAGGCTTTTTGTTACCATGGTGATAATCTCGTCTGTAGCCTGTCCCTGCCTGCCGAGGGCTCCATACATGGCATTGATATCTCCAATGAGGTCCTTTCGCCTCGACTCGATGAAGGCATTAACATCGCCTTTCAGCAGATCTTTTACGAGCTTCTTGCCCTCCACGTTCAGGCGTCTCAACTCTGATTCGAACAATCCACGCGCCGAAAACGGCATCCATCGCATGTTATCAGCCAGACCGAATGTGAACTTTGTGAGCAATGTACGCACACCTTGCCTGCGTCTCTCGATCTCCTTGAGAGTCTTCTCGTCGATTATGGATACACGTGCATTAACCCTCCGAGTCACAGCGCCTTTTTGGAGCTCTGATACGTCACCGAAAATCCTTGGATCTATAGGGGCATCCAGCGGGGGAATCCGGCTCATCTTGTCTATGCTCACCAGGGATCCCTTTTCATAAATCTTTGCTACAAATTCTGAAAGCCTATCAAGTTTTGTAAGGCCTATCTCATCTGTGGGCGGAGGCATCTCCTTACCGTCTTCCGAGATGATCGCGACATCACCAGACTCAGGATCGACACGAACATTAGTATGTTGCATGCTTTCAACAATCTTGGAATCGGAGCATTCGAGGAGATAATCCTGCCACATTTTAGCTCCCTCCTCTGTCCCTTCAGGAAGAACAAGATTAGGAATAAGCGGCACACCACCGGAGGTAATGTCTGCTGATTTCCCCCACAGCCAGTTGAAATAGGATCTGAAGGAATCTACCAGGACAGGATCTGCTTTAAATACAACCGCTGCATGACCATTAGGGAAAGGCTTAAGTCCGAGATCCTCATAAAGCCCTGTAACCATGTGAACCACATCTTTATCATGTTCCAAGAAACAAAGTGTGCTTGGTGTACGGTCGGTAACACGTTCAAGAGGCTTAATATGTATGACCAGCCTTCCATCAGCACGAAGAACAAGATCTTCAAGACAGGAAAGATCCTTTTCCCTGGTTGCACAGGCAGGATAAACCGTTACGATGAGTCGAATGTTGAGGCTATCGTTCCGGGCAAGGCATGATTCGAGAACTTCCACACCTTGAACAGTCAGCACTGACACAATCCCAAACATGGAATTCGCTGACACTGCCAGAGAATCGAATGGGGGCTGATCTTGATAGTCACATATTCCTTCGATCACTCGTGGCTCCGGCCATATAAATGGGGGGGATGGGGTTATTTCCTTCATAATATATCCTCATGTGTACAGGAAGGCTGCATTGCTGGTAGGGTCATTTCCAGAAAGTACTGATAGACCGCGCCTGCTGCTTTATCAGGCGATGTACATGGTATACCTCCCAAAGCTCGTAAAACATTCCGGACGAACTCATTTTCCCTTAACAACTGTGGAACAAGATCATGGTAAACGAACTGCCCCCACATTTGTTCAAGTTTTGTCCCGTTGTCGCAAAAGAGCTGCATCTGAGGGTCATACCGCTCATCACGATACCGCTTGCACACATACTGCCATGCAGGTATCAAAGGGCTTAGATCCACTCTTGTCTGAAAGCCAAACTTCCTCAACTGATCAATTGCCGACCCGTTGATTTCAACCAACTCTGCTGAGCGGAGGAACCTGTTGCGACAGTGCATGAAAAGACTGGTCAATGCTTGAACGGCATGTTCTTCTTGTATCCTCTTCAATTCTTCATGCATAATGCTATCGCGCTCCATGTTTTTCACTGCCGCATGTTAAATGGACTCGACAATCAAGGGGAGAATGCCGATTATACCAACGAA
Organism: Deltaproteobacteria bacterium; assembly: GCA_016934135.1. Lineage (GTDB taxonomy): Bacteria > Desulfobacterota > Desulfomonilia > UBA1062 > UBA1062 > DSAD01. The sequence goes on from JAFGTK010000353.1 coordinate 10,759, forward strand.
TAACCCCGCCGGTGATAGGATCACTGGATTCACACATCGATCGGGTAGGTTCCCGCAATAGTTGCCATCCGGGTTTACGATTACAGCGAATTGGTTGACGATTAGTTTACGATTACAGCACATCTTTATTCACTGCCTTCTTTGCTTAGGGATTTACCATGGTCGAGCACTTCCTTGAGTCGGTATCGTGTGGATCGCCCCGAACCCACCTTTTCAGCAAGACCCATTTCAACTAATTTTCTAAAATCCTTAGACGTAATTGGGCGCGTTATACCAAACTCTCCTTCACATTGCCTGCTGGTGAGTTCTTTACCTTCAACAAGCCATCGTACCATCTGACGTTGTCGCTCATTCAACTGCGCCTCCTCCGTCGGGGTAACAAGAAGGCGATCTTTCGGTACGCGGATGCGCTCGATATCCTCACCCGGCCCCGGGAAGGCAACCTGAAAATAGCCGGTGTCGGTTCCGATGAGCGGTTGATCGAGCCCGTGGTTGAGCATCTGGTCATGCATCCGGCGAAAGCCGCTTCCTCGCTCCTCTATACGATGGAAATACGAAAGGTTTTGCGCCAGGACCGGGTTGCGCGAGCAGGGCCGGTATCTTCCACTTCTGAGTTTTGCAAGGGTGATAGGGGCCGGAGGAAGGCCTGGACTCAGTACGACGACACGATCTGCAAAAACCTCGAGTATGATCTTGCGACCTGCATCTTCGTAGAGGCGATGGGCCACGGCGTTGACCAGTGCTTCTCGCAGGGCTTCGGTCGGGTATTCGTCGAGCCGCACACGGTTAAGCCCCACAATGCGCATGGGGTGGCGGGTGTTGCGGTCGATAAAGGCAATTGCGCGCTCTATGGCAAGGGGCATGGGGCCGCGGATGTCCTCATGATCGCGCGGGTCTCCATCAGGCTTGCTGCCACGGTAGGCATCAGCCAGAATCCGGCATTGGGGAAAAACCGCCGAGGGGTCTTTTGCCAAAAGGACAATCCCTGCCGCAGTGGCATAGTGGATGCCTGAAGTCGGATCATACCACGCAAGCCCTCTCTGCATTGCGCATGCAAGAATATCGGCTTCAGTCAGGGAACCTGGCTCACACTGTTGAGTCATGGCGATGAGGCGGCGTGCCGTATCCAGATCAAGATCCTGCCACCCGATACGATTGAGCGGCTTGGATTCAAAGGGAGATGTAGCCTCGATAGTCTGCACGGCAATGCGGTCTTCGTCTGTAGTAGACGCAATGCCGAAACGCTCCAGCAGAAGCCTTGCCAAAGCTGCACGAACCTCTTTCTGAAGCTCTATGACATTATTGAAACGTTTGTACTTTGGCCCGTCTTTGTCCAGCTCTGCAAGCAGCTCTGCTGTGCCATCTTCGCGCTTCAGGCTTCGTTCTCCCCTGATGAATGCCAGGATGGGCAGGGACATCTCCTTTGCACGCCGGTACTCGGCATGCGTGATGGACAGATCACCTACGCGTGTTCCGTATTCCACGCCCACTATGAGCAGGTAAACCTGGCATCCAGCCAGAGAATGCAGGCAGCCCTCAAGCGCCTTGTGTGGAGAAGCGGGTTCGAATTCATAGAGCACGGGCGTGCAGTGTGTGGACAGGAATTGGTCGGTATTTACCAGGTTCTGTACGATAAGCCGTTCATCTTCAAGCTCTTTCTGTACCGAGCTTACAAAGACCTTGAGCTTGTCCGTCATCGAGGCGGCTCCCCCTTTGCCAGGAGCTCAGCCAGGTTGTAGTTCACGCTCGTAACCTCAAAGTCGGGTTCTTTGGTGAATGGCCTGCGAACATAGGTGACAGTGCAGCCGTTGTAGATATTTCCGTATGGCTCAGCATTCTCGCCGGTCTTCCATGGGTCGGCATCATTGAAGGTGTCTGTTGGCGGCACCTCCACCAGTGCCAGGATGAAATCATCGGGTTTGTTCAAGGCTGTAAGGATCTCGTTCTTACTCACCGTTACTGTCGCAGCACCTGCAATTCTTCCCTTGACCTCGATGAAACGCAGCTTGCCTTTGCCGTCTTTCATGATGGATTCGATGTCATAACCGCACTTGTCTGTACTTACATCTCTGGGTGAATTCCCCAGAGCATTTTCTGCAGCAATGACTGCATGCATTGCCGCCTCTTCTACGCGTTTTGTTTCATGAGCAAAAATGGAAGGTTCTGCCTTGCGGATACCTCGCAGCCTTGCCAGCAGACCACCCGGTATAATAAGCGCACCGCCGATGATCACAGGGGGCAACGGCGAGACCTGTCGCTCTCTATCAAGCTCTTTCAGGCGTTTTTCCAGCCTTGTCTGCAATTCGTCTGCCCGTGCACGGGCCTTGCCGGAGTTTATCCTGGCATTCGTCTTGCCAGCCAGTTCCTGGGCCTTTAGTTCATTTGCCCTGTGGTCCCAGTGGGAGATTTCTTTGGTAAGCCTGTCCTTTACCGCACTAACGGTCTTTGCGACCATTTCCTCCTTACGCTTCCTGACCTCATCAAAGTGCTGCTTCACAAGGTTTGTGATGGCATATGTAGTAGCCTTCGATTCAAGATCACTCTTGAGCCAACCCTGCTCTAACTCTTCTGAGACAAGAGAATATTCTTCTTCAGATAGCGGCCGGTAATTAAGATATGGCGCATATCCGGCATTCTTTAATTTGCTGTTCTCATCCATTTCCACAAACTGGAGCCGTTTAGAAACTATTCTTCTGTTCCCGTGCTTGTCCACCCTGGCATCCTGGATGGAATGATCAAGGTAGAATAAGACCCTTATGTCTTCGCTGGTATCGTTTTCATCCAGGAACACTGCTCCCTGCTTTAACAGATCACGGTATCGCTCTTTGACCAGATCGATGGTGGCATCTAGTAACGGATGGCCCGGACATATAAATTCAGCAAGGGGTTTGCCGGAGATCGTGATAAGATCTTTTTCAAAGCAGATCCTTTCATACCTTGGAAGTACCGGGTAGCCATGACCGATCATCCGGTCGCGGGACCTGATAAGACTCGGTACATGTTTGATCTCATAGCGTTTTGGTTCACGTTCCCGTACTGTTCCGCCCAGTAGTCTAAATGCCTCTAAAAAGAACGATGCAATGAAGTGAGGCTGCAAACGCCTTGCTTCGGCACGCTCCATCTCTTCACGGATCTTGAAAACCTTGCTGGCATCCATGGATTCATGTGCCAGGGCCTTATCATCAAGGAGGGTTTGCAGCCGGTCGCGGTCCAGTGCATTCTCCACCTGCTGGGTAAGCCTGGCCTTAACTTCCGGTTTATCCCCATAACGGATGGCCTGTATGAGAAGTTCCCGTAATTCTTTCCCACCTATTGCCTTTCCGAGCACATCAAAAACAGCACCACCCAGTGCAGAGCGTTCTGTCTCCAGCTTTCTTAAAAGCGTGCGGTACACATCTCCCTCGCGTGTTTCTTCCGCCACAAGGTTCCACAGGTGGCAGACCTCACTCTGCCCGATACGGTGGACCCTGCCAAAGCGCTGTTCAATGCGGTTTGGATTCCACGGCAGATCGTAATTCACCATAAGATGCGCCCTTTGAAGGTTGATACCTTCCCCGGCAGCATCGGTAGCCACAAGAACCAATACATTTTTATCCTGTTTAAAACCTTCTTCCGCCTTTTTCCGGTCTTCTCTGCCCATGCCGCCATGAATGTTAATAACGGATTCAGCCCTGCCCAGAAGAGTTCTGATACGGGTTGTGAGATAATTCAGGGTATCTCGATGCTCGGTAAAGATGATGAGCTTTCTCCTTGCACCACTGGGATCGAACATATCGTTATTATCCTGAAGTAGCTTAGATAATTCTTCCCATTTCTTGTCGGTTCCGCTGTTTCGTACCCGCAACGCCAAGTCTTCCAATCTCTTGAGTATATCAATCTCTATCTTCAGTTCAGCGATAGTCTGCGCTGCTGTGGCCTTGTCAATAATTTCATCTTCTATCTCTTCAACCTCGGCATCTGTTGCATCTTCAAGGTCTTCGAAATATTCTTCGTTGAGCGTTTTAAATTGCCCGGCTTCCGCAATGCGTGCCTGCTCACCCCTTTTCAGAAGTTCTTCCTCCCGAAGTCGCCTTTCCAGGCGTTCCCGCCTGCGAAGCAGAGACTTGTATATAGCTTCAGGGGAAGAGGCGAGACGGCGTTGAAGAATGGTCAGTGCAAACCCTATTGTCCCTCTTCTGCCGTCATTCTCAAGGGCATCAGCACGATTGAACTCTTCGCGGACGTAGTTTGTGACTTCTTCATAGAGCCCTGCTTCCAGATCGGAGAGCTTATATCCTACTGTATATGCCAGGCGTTCAGGAAATAATGGAGTTCCATCGAATTTCAGCAGCTTCTCCTTGACCATTCTTCTCATTAGGTCGGAGGTATCTACAACGTGAACACCATCTCGGAACTTGCCTTCAAATCTGTCGCCATCGAGTAAGGCCAGGAAAAGCTGAAAGTCTTCTTCTTTGCCGTTATGGGGGGTAGCAGTCATTAAAAGAAAATGACGGGTCAATCCGGAGATAAGTTTTCCAAGTTTGTATCGCTTTGTCTCCTTGATCTCTTTTCCAAAAAATGATGCCGACATCTTGTGCGCCTCATCACACACGACAAGATCCCAATCAGACTGCAAAAGCTTTGCTTGGACATCCTCATTTCTGCTGAGCTTATCGAGGCGGGCGATGACAAAGGGCATCTCAAGGAAGGCATTGCCGCTGTGTGCTGCTTCAAGCCGGTCATTCGTCATGATCTCGAAAGGCAGCTGAAACCTGTTATACAGCTCGTCCTGCCATTGTTCAGCAAGGTTTCCAGGGCATACAATCAGGCATCGGTCCATATCTCCTCGAACGAACAATTCTTTCATGAACAGCCCGGCCATAATGGTCTTTCCTGCTCCTGGGTCGTCGGCGAGCAGAAAACGCAGAGGTTGCTGGGAAAGCATTTCTCCGTATACTGCAGTGATCTGATGGGGAAGCGGTTCCAGAAGAGATGTGTGGACAGCAAGGTGCGGATCAAAAAGATATGCCAGGTGAATGCGGAAGGCCTCGGACACCAGGCGCATCATCTGGGCATCAGCATTGAAACCCCAAATGAGCCCCGGCTTTAGTATTTCAAGCGCAGCCTCACGATCACGAAAAAGAAGTTCGCTCTCTACTTTCCCTTCGAAATCCTTGTAGGTAAGCTCAATAGCAGAATCTCCGTGCCACTGAATATCGATCACGGTTACTGGCCCTGTGGTTTTTATTCCCCTTACAAGAGAACCTCGTTTTAATTCTTCAAGTTTACGCATAACAAAAACTTCCTCTTAACATTTCATTTCATGTAGCTAATCTACTCTGAATATATTTAGATGTCAAAGGGTTGTGGAATATCAAGATTTGTGGAACAAGGCTGTATGGGTCACTTGGTGATAGACGTTGCAGGTTAGGAAAAGAAAGCAGTGTGGTATTGGAAAACGGCACTAGAAATGATTTGCCTTGCAGAGACAAAACGTATCCTGGATAACACTTCTCATATAAGTCCATATATCTTCCCAAATGCCCCTTCAAAGATTTGCTTGAGTATCATTATAGTTTCTTTTCCGATTAGTGTTTTCAGGGGTAAGCCATGCTTGACTGTGAGTTCTTTTTCTCAGATCTTTATTGTGAGAATCGTACATAGCTTTCCCTGCTGCAACAAATAGCAGACCAAAAAGGCAGATCTGTAAGGATTCAAGAATATCCATCACGATTCACCATGGCTATTCACGTATTATTCTCTCGCCTCAATACCAAAGACATTCCTGCTCTTTTCGATCAGTTCACTTATCTGTCCTGTACCTATTTCGATATGCTGCCCTCCTTTGGTGTCCCGCCATCCTGCCATTGCCAACTTTGTGAGTTTCAGACAATGAGGCGAAGAAGGCCAGGTGAATGGCCCTGCCCCGGTATTCAAGCGCCGAACCGGTTATGTTTCTGCCCCGGAAACGGACATCCCATCCGTGACCGACCGAACGATACCGGGTCATATCACACCCGGCTATGCTCTCGA
>JAFGTK010000354.1 GCA_016934135.1 Deltaproteobacteria bacterium
CGGAGAAATTGCTGAAGTCGATGTCCCTGACATGGACCATCTCTATCTTCAGCCTCCTGATGAACTGGCGGTTTTCCGCCCGTCCGATCGTACCACCGTAGCTGATAACGACCCTGGCTCTGCGCGTCTGGTGCAGAAGGCTCTTGAGTGCCGCAGCCGAGGCAATGGAATCAGGATCAGGATTGTTATGGCACATCACCAGAATGTGGCTTCTCTGCCCTATGTACTTAACGAGAGAATGGGCCGGATTTTCCAATGGTTACTCCTGGTTCTTCCCGATGATAGCTCCTGGGAATAAAAAATATCATCTCAATATAATAACACCTGCTCTATTCAATGAGTAGTATGAAAATATATTTCGCGGTGAGATCATTTTCTGGAGTCTATGGCTCTGCCGCCATATAGTATGGTGAAAAAACCAAGGCGGCTTATAGTTATATTGTAATACAAGGACTGCCCCAGGTTTTCCGTATCGGCAATAAGATAAAGAATATCAGTCGGTTGCAGACTACAGGTAAAGGGTTGCCGTCTGGCATGGAACTGGCAATACTCTCAATGAGATAACAACAAGAATTGCAGTAAGGAGGAGTATATGCAGGCTATAGAAAAAGTTGCCAAATGTTCATGTGGTATTGTTGCAGAAACATTCTGCGCCGGATGTGGTGATCTGTTATGCAGTCATTGCGGATCGATTGAGATCAGCTCGTTTGACCCGAATACGATCGAGGTGAAATATTTCTGCGACAAGTGCAGGCTGGATCCAAAAAAGAATCCATGGGGTACGCTTTACTGGGAAGAACTCGCATCGCTGTATTCGTAAGCCCGGTATAGTCCTTCCTGTATAATCAGGTGAGGTATGTACCATAAATAGCTCACCTGAAACCCTTACAGGGTCTTACATCATTGTGTTCATTCTCCCCCTGTTGTAGTAGTATCAAGTCTGATAACAGGCAGCCGGATGTTGAAATGTTTCTATGGAGCACTATTTTTGAAACAAGGGGAGGCTTGTAAACGATGAGGAGATTCTTACAGAAGCGCTCGGAAAAGACAGGTCTGCCCCCGGGATCCCTGGTTCATGTCGGGGAGAGAAAACTCGAAAAAGCCCAGATATCGGTTATTGATTTCGATGGAACACGGTATCAGGAATTCTCTCCCACGGATATTGAAGAGAGTTTCCCCTTCAAGGATACATCCACGGTAACCTGGATAAACATAAACGGCCTTCATGAGACGGATGTTATCGATAAGATCGGCAGGCATTTCGGCTTTCACCCCCTTTTACTGGAAGATATCCTCAATACCGGAGGCAGGCCCAAGACCGAGGATTTCGGTGAATACATCTTTGTTGTCCTGAAGATGCTCTACCAGGAGGAAGACGGCGGCGAGATCCTCTCCGAGCAGATCAGCCTGATCTTCGGGGAAAGCTATGTGATTACCTTCCAGGAAAGCGTTGGCGACGTGTTCGACCCCATCCGGAGCAGGATCAAAAACAACAAGGGGCGGATCAGGAAGGAACGCTCTGATTACATCGCCTACATCATTATCGATGCCATAGTCGATAATTATTTCAATGTGCTCGAAGATATAGCAGGCTATATTGAGGATACTGAAGAAGTATTGCTTGCCAAGCCTGATGCTGAAACCCTGCAGACCATTCATGGTCTGAAAAACGATATCCTTTTTCTCCGTAAATCAATCTGGCCCCTTCGGGAGATAATCAATGTTCTTGCACGGGGGGAGAATCAACTTGTCCGGGAACCCACAAGGATATATTTCAGGGATATCTATGATCATACAGTTCAGATCATGGATACGCTGGACACTTTCAGGGACATCATTTCGGGCATGCTGGATACCTACCTGTCCAGCATGAGCAACCGCATGAACGAGGTCATGAAGGTGCTCACCATTTTTGCCTCCATATTCATTCCGCTTACCTTCATGGCCGGTGTTTACGGGATGAATTTCGAATACATGCCTGAACTCACGTGGCCATGGGCATATCCTGCGCTGCTGGTGCTCATGCTTGGCGTGGGCATCACCATGGTGGTAATGTTCAAGAGGAAAAAGTGGTTCTGATCTTTATGTGAGAGACTTCCATTGACTGGAAACTGTTTTGGATTACCTTGTATAGGATGAATGTATCGCCGGATATGTGGACATACTGTCAGGGGAGGTTTATGACGTGAGCGATTTTCTGCAAACCTGGATCAACACGTTCCAGATCCCGTTACTGCTTGCAGGGATCGTGGTTTTGGCCCTTGCAGCACACTTTATTCTCATAAAAATCCTGGAGCGTATCACCAGAAAGGTTCCCGTTCTCTTCGAAAGTACCCTGGTCAGGCGGTGCAGGGAGCCGCTGAGATGGATCATCATCCTTGTAGTTTTCATGGCCGTGATGCCTGTGCTGAAGATCCCGACGGATGTCTACGGCACTATTATGAGAATACTCTCTTCCGCCTTTATCGCCGCCACTGCCTGGTTTCTTATCAGGGTAGTCTTTGTGATCGAAGACCATATTCTGAGTAAATATGATATCGCGGCAAAGGATAATCTTGATGCCCGCAAGATCCACACCCAGATGCAGTTTCTCGGCAGACTGGCGAATGTCCTCATTGCCCTTGTGGCCCTGGCTATCATCCTCATGCGGTTCGAGCGGGTCCAGGAACTGGGAACGAGTATACTCGCATCTGCAGGTATTGTAGGCATAGTAGTCGGTTTTGCCGCGCAACGAACTATCGGCACCTTGTTCGCCGGCATGCAGATCGCCTGGACGCAGCCTATCCGCATAGATGACGTGGTGATCGTGGAGAGTGAATGGGGCCGTATCGAGGAGATCACGCTCACCTATGTTGTGGTGAAGATCTGGGACCAGCGGCGCCTGGTCCTGCCCATCACCTATTTTGTGGAGAAACCCTTTCAAAACTGGACAAGGGTATCTTCGGACATACTGGGCACCGTATTTCTCCATGTTGACTATACGGTCCCTGTCCAGAACGTACGCGAAGAGCTTCAGCGGATACTGGAAGCAAATTCACTGTGGGACCGCCGGGTGAGTGCCCTCCAGGTCACGGGTACAACGGATCGGTCTGTTGAACTGCGAGCGCTCATGAGTGCGAACGATGCCTCGGATGCGTGGACCCTCAGGTGCGAGGTAAGAGAAAAACTCATCGATTTCATTCAGAAGAACTATCCGGATGCCCTGCCGCGTGTGCGGGCCGAAATCGGGCATGCCGCCAGAGACGATGATGCTCAGGGATTCCTGCCGGGATGATTCAATCCGACTCAAGGGGTTGGCTTCTGCACTGGCCGGGCTTTCCCGAAGCATTGTAGGGCAGGTTGTGAGTTCGCATATGCGGTCGAACTACCTGCCACTCAACTTGATCATGGGTGATGGTGTCACATTGGGGAAGTCATGGCACTGGGCGCAGAAGAACTCGGATGCTGCATGCTGATGGTGGCACAGGTTGCAGTCGAGTTCAGGGCCATAGTGGGAGGTGTGCGGATTCACCCCGTTCTCTCCCTTGTCCGTGCTTTTCACCAGGGCGTCTATATCGTGACAGGACACGCAGGTGCCCATCTCCACAGCCGTGAACGGCTGCGTATCGCCATGACATGCCCGACATGAGACGCCCGAGAGCATATGTGCGTGGCTCGACGGCATCTTGCAGGTTATGGGAGCCTCATCATCCTTGTGGCACGCCGTGCATGTGCCAAGCAATGTTCCCTTCGTATCAGCATGCCCCTGCGGAAGGACCTGCTTGGCGGCATGGCATGCAGAGCAGTCTCCCGGCTGCACATCCGCTGTCCGCAAAGGCTCTGTGTTTTTTGTTTCTGTGGTGCTGCAGGAGAGCAAGATAGAGATAGATGCTGCGGCAAGGAAAAAGATCATCACCGCCGGGTATAATCTGGAATGACGAAGCTGTTTCATGGCAGTCCCTCCATGTTGAAAGAATATAATAAAACCGTATCGGTTTCAAGGAGATATCTCCCCCCGGACAGCCTCAGTGCAGCGAACGGTTATATGCTTGCTTTCATGTATTCAACACACAGGAGTAATGCTGCCCGTCCAAGGCACAAGCCTCTGTACAGTTTCCCTGTTATCTCGTAGGATGAATCATTATAATGAAAAACATGGGAGGTAATTGCAAAACTCATAAGAAAGGTCACCCCCGCGGAGGCGGAGGTCCACACCTCAATGATAATACTGGATTCGAAGCCTCCGCGGGAATGACGATCAGGGGCAATCTGCGGCATCTGCCTGACTGGTCATGGCAGGTGGTCAGGGTAGTATTC
>JAFGTK010000355.1 GCA_016934135.1 Deltaproteobacteria bacterium
TAGTGGAAAAGATTACATCCCGGGGAGGCTTTTCCCGGGCAATTGCCTGTCATATGGGACATCTTGACCAGATAGAGGATCTCTTTGGCCAGATAAAGGATCATTATGGCAGGCTCGACATCCTCGTGAACAATGCTGCGACAAATCCTTATTTCGGGGACATGCTCGGAGCGGATGAGGGCATATGGGATAAAACCTTCGATGTAAATCTGAAAGGGCCGTTCTTTATGATTCAGCATGCCGCAAGGCTTATGCAGGAATCTGGCGGAGGGTCCATCGTGAATGTATCCTCGATAAACGGGATCAAGCCGGCACCGCTGCAGGGGATTTATTCCATTACCAAGGCCGGGATCATCTCCATGACCAGGGCCTTTGCCAAGGAGATGGCTGCGCTCAATATCAGGGTAAACGCCATTCTTCCCGGGCTCGTGGACACGAAGTTCTCTCAGGCTATCATGGAAAACGAGATGATCTATGATTATGCAGTGAAGATGATCCCCATGGGAAGACACGCCCAGCCGAAAGAGATTGCCGGGGCTGTCCTCTATCTTGTGTCTGATGCCGCATCGTTCACCACAGGGTCCATTGTTGTGGTGGATGGAGGGGCCCTTGCCTAAGGGATCTATTCTGACGGTATCCGGGTATCTTGATAAGAGGGAAGAAATAACAACAAGGGAGAAGTGTTATGAAGATTGAAGAGATCAGGCGTGTACTGATTCTGGGTGCCGGCACCATGGGGCAGCAGATCGGATTTGTCTGTGCCATGCACGGCTATGATGTTGTATTTTACGACATTGCACAGGACCTTCTCGATGTATCTATGAAGCGGATAGAGAAACTCGGCTCACGCTTTGCGGCCTGGGGACGTATCACCGAGGATCAGCTTTCTGAAACCCTCGGAAGAATCTCGGTTAACACCGATCCTGCAGAGGCTGCAGGGGATGCGGATTTTGTAAGCGAGTCCATCCCGGAGAATCCTGAACTCAAGGGCAAGGTGTTTGCGCAGTTTAACAAGCTCTGTCCGGAACGGACGATCTTTACCACAAACACGTCCACACTGCTTCCGTCCATGTTTGCCGAGGCAACAGGCAGGCCGGATAAATTAGCTGCCCTGCATTTTCACGATGTGCGGACATCGAACGTCGTGGATGTCATGCCCCACCCGGGGACTTCCAGGGAAACCACCGAGCTCGTTGAGGCCTTTGCCCGCAGCATCGGGCAGATCGCCATCGTGCTCCACAAGGAGAATAACGGATACGTGTTCAACAGCATGCTTTCCGCATGGTTTTATTCAGCGCTGAGCCTGGCATCGAATGAGGTTGCCACCATAGAGGATATCGACCGCGCCTGGATGGGGGTGATGCATACGCCTATCGGCCCCTTCGGCATTATGGACCAGATAGGGCTGAAGACGGTATGGACTGTCAATGACTACTGGGCACAGAAGGTGGAAGACCCCCAGGCCAGGAAAAATGCGGATTATGTGAAGAGCTATGTCGACCAGGGCCTGCTCGGGGCAAAAACGAGGAAGGGTTTTTATACCTATCCCAATCCCGCTTTTGTTCGGGAAGGGTTTCTTGCGGGAGAAGCCAAGGAGGAATGAGCGGACAGCCTGGAGGCTTGGAACATCTCCTGGCGGATAGTCAATGATGCCTGCCTGAGACAGGCAGGTACTACCTGGGAAAAGGAGGGATGAACATGCATGGGCTAAATTTTGACCCTGATATCTGTGTGCGGTGCACCACCTGTGACTGTGTCATGAAGTGCCAGTACATGGAGTATGATCTGGAAACGGCCATACAGGAACATGAGAAGCTGGTAGCCGGCGAACAATCGAAGATCCTGACCGATTGCGTGACCTGTTATGCCTGTGAAGAATATTGTCCCTACAATAACCATCCTTTCTATCTCATTGTTGACAGGCAGGAGGAGCGGGGAATCCACCCCGTACCCAAACCCATAGAGAAATCACAGGTGGTCATGATGGGGCCGAACGGAAGGCTCAAATCCAAGGAAGTATCCCCGCCCGTGATGAACATGTGTTTCTTCACGGTCATGAACGCCAGCATCAGGGGGACGCTCTTTGATGGCGTGACGAAATTCGGCGGCAGCGATGTCTTCTGCAACCTCATGTTCCTCCATTTTGCCCGGAATTCCACCATCAGTGAGCGGCTTCCGCTCATGATCGAGAACATCATGGAGAAATTTTTAACCCCTGCCGGGGTGGACGAAGTTATCTGCTACCACGATGAGTGCTACGGCACCTATACCTCATGGGCCCCTGCATACGGGATCGATGTTCCCTTCAAGCCCATCCACCTCTTTGACTACATCTATCACCGGATGCTGGAGCTGAAACCCAGGATAAAACCGCTTGGTGTAAAGGTCGCGTACCAGAGGCCATGTTCCAATCGTCTCTGTCCGCAGACCGATCATTTCGTGGACGATATCTTTTCGCTCATCGGGGTGGAGCGGCCAAAGCGGGAGTTCGAATATGAAAATGCCCTGTGCTGCGGAGGCGTTCCCGAGGCACAGCAGCGTTTTGAACTCTCCGAGGACCTTCAGAAAAAAAATATCGAGGATATGAAGGCAACCGGCGCAACCTATGGTGTCTTCAACTGCCCGTTCTGTTTCTGGACATTGGCAGAGCAGGTAATAAAGGCTGGCATGGTGCCCATCATGATGTCGGATCTGTGTCTCATGGCACTTGGCGAATAAAGGGGGAGAAGATCATGGATCAGATATATGAGAGACTCTCGGAAATTGTCGGGAAGGACTATGTATCCAATGCAGCCGAGGAACGGTTCATCTATTCCCGGGACCAGGGAGTACAAGAGCCCCACATGCCCGATTATGTAGCGATGCCTCAGAGCACCCTGGAGGTTCAGGGCATTATCCGCCTTGCGAATACCCACAAGATCCCTGTAGTGCCAATGGGGGGAGGGCTGGTGCTTTCCGGGCTGACGATCCCGCAGAAACGAGGAATCGTTCTTGACATGAAGAGGATGAACAAAATACTCGAAGTCAGCGAAGGAAGCCATTATGCCGTGGTGGAGGGAGGTACGTCACAGGGCATGCTCGATGCATACCTGAAGAAGCATCATCCAGGGCTCAAGCATTCCCTGCCCGATGCCCCTCCTGTGGCTACCATAGCCGGCAATATAGCAATACACGGTTCAGGTCATCTCTCCCAGAGCGAGGGTGGATTTCACTCCGAGATGGTAACCGGTCTCGAGGTCGTACTGGGCAGCGGAGAAATTGTGCGACTCGGGTCATGTTCAACAGTACCCGGCTGGTTTTCCAGGGCACCCCTGCCCGATCTTGCAGGGCTTTTTCTGGGGTGGAACGGTACCACGGGTATTATTACCAAGGTAGGAATAAAACTGTTTCCCAGGCCGAAGTTCCACGATGTGTTGATATATATGACAGAAGATGTCGATCTTGCACCGGATATCCTCTCCCGGGTCATCAATACCGAGGCGGCAGAGGACATCAACTATGCCCTGTCTCCAAAACCTGATTATTTAAACGGCTTTCAGATGACGGTGATTAATCTCACGGCGAACACTGAAAGTGAGCTGAATATGAAGAAGAAGATCCTCCGGGATGCGCTTGCCGACTATTATGAAACAAAAGAATCAGGGTTCATGCCATTGCCCCCTGCCATGAAGGCAGGTTTTCTGGAGGCCCCCCAGAAGACCCTGAGCAAGTTTGCAGACGTGAAAAGGGGCGGCGGGTTTGAATATGTCGGGGCCATCATGCCCATTGAAAAAATACCGGATGCATGCAGGGAAGGGGTGCGGATAACCGGTAAACACGGCATAACCTATTCTCTGGGGGCGCGGATTATCGGAAGAGGGCACTCGGCAATGTTCTTTTTTGCCTATCCCTTCAACCGGGCAGACGCCGAAGATCTCGAGAAGGTGGGTAAAGCCCTTGAAGATACCAATGAAGCGGCTCTGAGACTTGGCGGCATTCCCTGGAAGGCCGAGATTTCCGGTCAGCAGCTGATTCTCAGCCAGATGGATTCGCAGACCAGATCTCTCATGAAAAAGATCAAAGAACTGCTTGACCCAAACGGGATTATGAATCCCGGCAACTGGGA
>JAFGTK010000356.1 GCA_016934135.1 Deltaproteobacteria bacterium
AAAACTAGAGGTTACATATAAATAACAACTTTTTCTTTGTCAAGGTTCATTTAGGCATATTTATCCGGTTATTCCCAAGAGTCATGGATTTGACCGGAAATATCTTTCCGGATCGGGTCCGATGGATTTCCCCGGACGGGTGAAGGCAACGGGTTATGATCCGGCCTGTGTGTGGAGGTGTCCGGTGAAGACGGACGTATCATCCGCAGTTGTAGACGAAGCCTGATTGACAATGTAATCCACGGCGTTACCTTAGATACATATGAGCGGTTTTGTTTTTCTTGATCTTCGATCATGAACGAGGTGAGCCATGGACGAGACTCAAGGCACTGGTGCAGACCCGCAGGCATTGCTGATAAATTGGCTGAAGACGGCAACCGGCTTGTTCCCGGGAGCCGCAAACAAAACAGCTGCTTCATCACGTGCGGAGACTGCCGGCAAAGAGGGGAATGAGCGGGTAACGACCGAGGCCCTTTCCTCGATCATCAAGACCTGGGGGGTTATCTCATCTGCCATGAGCGAGCCTTCTGCAATGAATGCCCTCTACCGGAGTATGTCTATTCTCCCCGATGCCGTCTCCCACGTCATTCAATCAGGGCTGAGGGGATACCTCCGAATTCAGAACCAGTTCATGGAGAAGATGACAACGGTCGGCCGGAGCACCGAGGCATACTCATTTGAAAATATCGACCATGAATCGGTGAAGATCTGGTCAGATCTTTATCAGAAGGAGGTGCAGCGGTATTTCAATATCCCCTCCCTGGGCCTTTCACGGTTTTATCAGGAGCGGATGAACCAGACCCTCGATAAATTCAATCTGTTCAACACCTCGCTGATCGATTTCATGCAGCTCCTTTCGCTGCCGTTTGAGAAGAGCTTCAAGGTGCTGCAGGACAGAATCGAGGAACTTACCAGCAAAGAGTCGCTGCCGGAAGACCCCCAGGAACTCTATCGATTATGGATCAAGATCCTCGAAGGGCACTTCATGACCCTTTTCAAGTCGCCTGAGTACACCAAAAAACTTGCCGCCACCTTAGATGCAATGGATGCTTTCCTCCAGGCTAGAAACAGGATCATAACCGATGCCCTGCAATCTCTGCCTATTCCCACCGACAAGGACATGGATGCCCTGTACGAAGAATTGTACCATCTAAAGAAAAAAGTGAAAGACCTGGAGAAATCGGGGAAAAACAAGTGACCTTCCGAGCTGTCTGGAGGACAAGTCATGGACAAACCAAAGATTCCCATAGATATAATCATGAAACACCTGGCAGAAGACGCAGGCCAGGCACAGGACCGTGCACAGAAGGCATCGGACATCCTCCTGGGAAAACTTGAAACAGAGATCGCCTCAACCCCCTATGAGGTTGTGTACCAGGAAGACCGGGTGAAACTGAAGCACTACAGCTCCTCAGAAGAAACAGTCAGTCAGATCAAGACACCGCTGCTTGTGGTATATGCCCTCATTAACAGGGAAACCATGCTCGATCTCCAGCCGGAAAGAAGCGTGGTGAAAAACTTTCTCGACGGCGGCATCAATCTCTACATGATCGACTGGGGATATCCCACCATCAAGGACAAGTTTCTCACCATCGACGACCATGTAAACGGCTACATGGACAATATCGTCGATTCTATTTTGGAGAGGGAACATGTGCCTCAGCTCAATCTCATGGGGATCTGTATGGGAGGAACCTTCTGCGTGATCTACTCCGCGCTGCATCCGGAGAAGGTCAAGAACCTGATTACCACCGTATGCCCGACGAACTTCGACACCGACCAGGGATTGCTGCATATCTGGATGAAGGAATTGGATGCGGACAGGATGATCGACACCTTCGGAAACATGCCCGGAGACCTGATGAATTTCGGCTTCCTGCTCCTCAATCCGGCACGGCTCATGATCGACAAGTACGTAGGGTTTTTCGAACATATCGACAACAGGGACTTTGTGGAGAACTTCATCCGGATGGAAAAATGGATATTCGACAGCCCCGATGTCCCGGGAGAAACCTTCAAGCAATTCATCAAAGACGGGTATCAGAAAAACCTCCTTATCCAAAGCAGGATGGAAGTCGGAGGAAAGCGGGTGGACCTCAAGAACATCACCATGCCGGTACTCAACATCTACGGGCAGTACGACCACCTCGTCCCTCCCGGGGCGGCAGACAAGCTCACGAGCACCCTCGGGAGCACGGATACCGAGGATGTCTGCCTTGATACCGGCCATATCGGGATCTATGTCAGCTCGAAAACCCAGAAGGAATTTACCCCGAAGATCCTGGGATGGCTCAAAGAGAGGGACAGCCTGCCGTCCGCCACGAAGAAGGCTGCGAAGAAGAAAGCCATTCACACAAAAAACCCGGGCCCTACCAGGCAGGCAAAAAAGCGATCAGGAACCAAGGAGATACGCCATGGCTAATGAAAAAGATTACTTTACCACGATCTGCAAGGTGAGCAGGGCCTTCGGCACCACCCTGCAAAAGGATGACCTGCTCGATCTGATAGTACAGAGTGCGATAGACACCATGCAGGGAAAGGCGGCATGCCTCTTCCTAGAAGACGAGGACAAGAAAAACCCTGTGCTCGTTCCGGCAGCGCAGAAGGGACTGTCCAAGGACTATCTCCATGCGGAGCCGAAAGAGGCAAAGAGGGCTGCAGACGAGATCCTGACCAGGGGTTTCATTGCCATCCATGATGCAACCAAGGATCCCAGGATTGCCAGTCACGAGATGAAAAAGGCCGAGGGCATAGCATCCATCCTGGTGGTCCCGGTCATGGCGGAAGACCGGGTCATCGGTGTTCTCGGGCTCTATACAGCAGATAAACGGATCTTTTCCGAAGACGAGATCGAATTCCTCACAGCCCTGGCGGAACAGGGAGGGATGGCTATCGAACATGCCCGGCTGGTGGAGCAGATCAGGAAAAACACGAACCTCTTTCACGACCTCTCCGTGAGCATGAACGCCAGCTTTGATGTGAAGGAGATTATGAATATCCTCACAAAAGACATCGCACGGGCATTCGGCGTCAAGGCCGCCTCGGTTCGCCTGCTGGACAAGGAGAAAAAGATTTTGCAGCTGGTGGCCAGTTACGGCCTGAGTGAAAAGTATCTGAGCAAGGGGCCAATCTCTGCGGAAAAGAGTATTGCCGAGGCCCTTAACGGCAAACCAATTGTCGTCAAAGACGCCGCCGGTGACAAGGGTGTTCAGTACAGGGATGAGAAGAAGGAAGAGGGGATCATCTCGATTCTATGCGTACCCATCAAGGCAAAGGAGGAGGTGATCGGGGTTTTGCGGCTCTACAGCGGGGTCCCGAGAGATTTTACCAATGACGAGATCCTGCTTGCCTCTGCCATCGCCCATCAGGGCGGACTCGCCATCCGGAATACATCGATGTATCTCATGCTGGAAGAAGATATGAAGGAGCTCAAGGAGGATATCTGGAGTCACCGATCATGGTTCTAAGGGATTGAAATCCCTGCATGCTTCATAAGCCGGTTCTTGTCTCATGCGGTTGAGTAACCATAGCCACGGATTTGTACGACTGGCCGTTGTGAGGTACCTGTTACCCGTGTGCGGATACAGTAACCGAACTGGGATAATACTTCTTCAATAAGATCTTGATGCATTGAAACGAACCTAGCTGTTTCACTGGTCTTGTCGCGATTTTGATTTTTTTGCCGGTGCTGCAGGTTTCCTGCTGGGAGCTACCTTCTTCTTTTCCTGTGACGCAGGCTTTTTATTGGTCTTATTCGTAGATTTCATGGTCTTGTCGCCTTCAGCCTCAGGCTGTTCACCAAACATTTGTGTGTAACTTTTGAGAAGTTCACTGAACTGCCTGCTCTGGTCCTGAATCAGGGTTTCAAATCCTTCGATCCCTCCTGCCTGTTCGGCGAGCCGGGAATCGAATACCCCGTGAAGCTTCTGCAGGGCCTCTTCCCGCTCTGCAAGCTTTGCCCTGAGTTCTTCGTTCTCCCTGAGAAGAGACTGATAGTCCTGCCGGGGCACGAGATCCATCAGGGAGAGGAAATCCCTGAATGAGGTGTTAAGATCCTGTGTAGCCTTCTTCCAGATCTCCAGATACTCGGTGGTATTCTTCGCGATCATGTCCGCCCCGTACAATCTGCCAAAAAAATCGCCAAGTTCTTCCATACCGCTGTAATCTCCCCCCATCCACCGGGCCAGATCTTCGAACTGCTTCTGTGATTTTGACGCATTGAGAAACAGGTTCCCCCACAATTCAAGCACGTGCGTGTCCACCATTATACTCCTTTCAATGCCTCATCCAGGTCAAGCTGGTAAAGCACCGGACCTCGATAGTTATTCTCACCAAAACACTTGTGCAGAGCGAACTCTGATGTCGGGTCGGACCACGAGGTTGCAATGGCAAGATGCCCCTTGGGAAACACCGTCACCTCAGCATCGATGTAATCCATGGGAGCCAGTGCGGTCTCCTTCTCCACAAGCTCATCATTTTCGCCGTAGCAGATCAGCCACCTGATCCCCTTTTCCTTCATACGCTTCAGGTTCAGCTCGCGGCCGAAAAGCCTCACCGGAAGGGTTCCGTCTTTCGTTATGGGAATGTTGTAGGAATCGAAGCTCATCTTCGTGATGGCCAGCGGCAGATCGTTGCGCTCATAGGTGAGCCAGTAGTTTATGGCGAGCGCCGTCTTGTTGAAGTTGCCCGGCGCGGAACCATCGGCAGAAAGCATCATGATGTCCCGGTAGAAACTCACGAGCGGGTACTCGTCCTGAATGGCCTTGAGCTTGTAGACCCAGCCCATGAGCTTGCCGTCTGCCACCTTGTTCCCATTCGGCAGGGTCTTTGTCCCGTAGGCGAGATCATTGAACCTGGGCGGCAGATTCCCCAGAAACGTCGCCAGGCCCTTGCTGCGGGTCCCATCCATGGGAGAAACACAGGTGATGAGTGCGTCCACCAGGGAGTCGAGCTCACCGGAGAGGATGTTGCACAGGGAAGAAAACCCACCCTGACAGTAACCGTTGAGCGTTACCGGCTTGCCGTGCTTTTTCTTGAGCAGTTCACAGAAAAACCGGGTGTCTCCCGCATCATCCTCGCCTGTCATCAGCTGAAAGGCAGGGGTTGTGGTTATGTCCTTCATGATACGGATGTAGGTGGGGATCCCCCTGTTGGCAAAAGAATGCACATAGCTCTTGTTGTCGTTCGGCAGAAAGGCAAGGACATTTGTCCCCAGCACAAAGGGAGGGATGATCATAAGGGGTTTGCCGCCTTTTTTTACCTTTATCCGCTTGTCCCTCGGGAGCACCTGGTAGAGCAGGAACCTCTGGGTTTCTCCTGTTTTTTTGTAGCCTCCGCCGTCAAAATGAAACCCGTATTCATCCCGGATGTTTCGAATTGCCTCGGGATATGCATGGACAACCCGCTCCATAAGGTGCGCCTGTTTTGCCGTGAGCGTCTCGATATCCTCTCCCGGCATGCCGTATACCGTATTCATCCATGCGGAGAGCGTCTTGGAGAATTCCTGAAGATGGTAATCGCCAATCGCCTTTTGTGAACTCTTGAGGGCGTCTTGTGCAATCATGAGATTGAGCTCAAGGAGATCCACATAGTCCCTGATGGTCTCTGCCGGTGGCGTACTCACAAGCCGCCCACTCTCCACCGAGGTGAAGTAGCTTACCGAGATCCAGTAAGCGTCGATGAAGTCGTGAAAATACTTCAGCACCCCGCCCCAGTACAGCTGGAGTGCTTTGGTCTTTTCGGTTGCAGCACCGAAGAGTTTTTCGTTCATTCGAAAAAACTCTTCGGTGCTGTTCCTGAGCGATTCATACATCTCGAGGTACTGGTTATCATCGACTGCCATGGCAACCCCCTGAGCTGATAACACAGATGTGAAGCTTATTTTTTCGGCTTGTCTGCTGCTGAAAAATAATCCTCAACCTTCTTGAAGTTATCATCAACGGTCTTCTTGAAATCATCACGCCCTTTTTTGTACGCCCCGATCCACTGATTGAGTACATTCTTGCCATCATCCGGCAACCAGGTGGCCTGTTCGAGAACAGAACTCACCATCTTCTCTGTCTGTTCCTGAAGCATGACCATGGCATTGAAGCTGTTGTCGAACGATGTTTTGTGAAAATCTATCATCTGCTTTACAAACTGTTTCTGATCCATGTTATTCCCTCCTCTGTCTCTTCTATTGGTTTGTTATTGACTCTTGACCCCCGAGGTTAACAAGGCATCAGCCTTGTTATACCCGTCATGTACTGCTTTCCTTATATCTTCACGGCTTTTCCTAAAAACCCCTGACCACCCGATGATTGCATCTTTTGATTCCTGCGGCAGCCATGGTGCGTTCTCCAGCAGGTCGTTCATCATGTTCCCGGCCTGATCCTGGAATGCGGCAAGCATGCTGAACCCGCTTTCAAAAGCTGACCTGTGCACACCAATCACCCCTTTTACGAGCTGTTTGTGTTTCATCACGTTCTCCTTGTAAAAGTAATTCTGTGTGCTTAGATATTCAAGGTCGAGGAGATATACGTTTCGACCTTTGCATATCCGTCATCCACGACATGCTTGAAATCATCACGGCCCTTTTTATATACCTTCACCAACTGGCCCAGTGCATCCTTGTTCTCCTGCGGGATCAGGGTTGCCTGTGCCAGTAAAGCATTAACCATACTCTCAGCCTGATCCTGAATGCTGATCATTGCATCGCAGGCATTATCGAACGATGCTTTGTGAACCCCGACAAGCTTTATGGCGATATCCTTTATCTCCATGTCTTCTGCCTCCTTGGTTTTTTTGAAGTACATCATCTTCTTACTATAGTGACCTTTTCACCCTTGTCAAGGGTAATTGTTGCAATGCAACAATTATTCTGTTCTGCCCTTGAATGGTCTGAGCATTTACTAACTAATTAATATATTGATATTTAATATGATATATATCTATTGACTATCTTCGATAGCTTCTTATTTATTTTGCACTATGTCAATTTGTTGCAGCGTTGCTGCAGGGATAGCCGGCGGGCTTTCAAGCTATGTACATTCCTTTCGAGCCGAACCTGCAGAGTCTGCCCATACAGGATACGTGTTTGGTACAGGCGCAGAAGATGCCGGAGATTTGATAAATTTTGTGCATTGCGTCATTTCATTTAGGCTGGTAGTATAGTTACTGTAGGATTTATGGCAGTACTCAGGGACGGATAAAACTATGCGAGAGAAAAAACTATTAAAAAAATACTCGAACCGGCGGTTATACGACACAACCAACAGCACCTATGTCACGTTGAACCAGGTGGCTGACATGATCAAGGCAGATGACGAGGTGGAAGTACACGATGCTAAGACGAATGAAGACGTTACGGCATTTATCCTTACGCAGATAATCCTGGAGGAAGCGAGGAAAAAAAACGCGCTCCTGCCCGTCCCTCTTCTGCATCTCATCATTCGCTATGGAGAGAACGTGCTTCAGGAATTTTTCAACAAATATCTGCAGCAGATCATTGCCAACTATCTAGAATTCAAGAAGGCCGTGGATGAACAATTCAGCAAATGGCTGGATATGGGCATAGACTACTCGGACATGGCACAAAAAACCCTGACCGGCCTTACACCCTTCAACTCCTTCTTTAACCAGTTCGCCAAAAATCCTGGAGAACCTGACAAGAAAGAGGACAAATAGCGGCCGGCCTGCGTCTGTCAAGAAAAACCGGGGCCCTGAACGGATGCATGGATCCTAGCAGGTCGCCTCCACGCTGCCACAGGTCCTGCCCCACCCGAGCCTTCCGGATATGAAGTTTAGCGCCTCGGGCCACTCGTGCTGCAAAGCCCTGCGTCCCATGAATACGGAAATATGACCTGCCTGCGGAATAACTGCCTGGAACACCTGTTCTTTCGGCGTGGACGCATATCGTGCTAGATTGTAGACCTGCTCAGGCAGTGTGATATCATCCCGTTCACCTGCCAGCAGGGCCAGGGGACAGGTGATCCTGCCCAGATCGACTACTTCCCCGAGCACCTTCAGTCTGCCCTTTATGAGCTTGTTCTCCTTGAACAGTGCCTCTACCGCCTCGAGGTACCATTGCCCGGAGATATCCTGGGTGTGTTCGTACCATTCCTGAAACTTTCTGGTCCTCTCAAGGTAGCGCTCATCCCGCACATTCAGCCATATATTGACGAAATCCCCGACAAATCTGTCATACGGATTCATCATCTTCCATCCCATGAGCATGAGATCTCCTGACATGTTCCCCGAGCCGCACCGCACCAGGCCCCTGTAGTACTCCATGGGCAGCTGCTGGACGAGATCCTGCAGCTTTCCGCCCCCCGCCGTGAAATCTATGGGAGCGGCCGCAAGCACCAGGGCCGCCACATCTTCTCCAAAAAGAGCCGTATATATCGTCGAAAGCCAGCCTCCCTGGCACAGACCTACCAGCACAATCCGGCCGCGGATCTTCTTCACGCATACCATGAGCTGCCTGACGAGATCATCGATCGATTCGTTGCTACGGGCCGGAGTGCTCGGCTTCCATTCTATTGCATAGACAGGTTTGTCCGTGTTCTCCAGACATGCCTGCACCAGAGAGCAGCCCGGCGCGTAATCGGCTATGCTGGAGTGATGCCCTGCCTGCGGAGGCACAATCAGGATCGGCACTCCAGGACGGTTCTTATCGAATTTTCTGAGTATAACGGCATTGTCTTCATAGACTTTCTCATTGACACTCATCCATTCGGGTTTACTGCGGTGGGTAATGGTGTTGATAAATCGCGCACAGTCAATATACGGCATAATCATGGTGCATCTCCTTGCTGACGGTTTTTTAATGCCTTGGCCTTGACATGTTCTCTTGAGGACGACCGGCACGTGCTAGAAATCGGCTATGG
Organism: Deltaproteobacteria bacterium; assembly: GCA_016934135.1. GTDB lineage: Bacteria > Desulfobacterota > Desulfomonilia > UBA1062 > UBA1062 > DSAD01. The sequence continues at coordinate 8,868 of JAFGTK010000356.1, forward strand.
ATTGCACGTTTTTGATGTCCTGCAATAACTTATCGGTCACATCTTTACTCAGCTTAAGCATATTATTGCTGCATTGCAACAGAAATATGCCCCCCCAGCCCTTATTCAACATACAGACAAATGAGTACGGATGCTGTAGAAGTATTTCTGATTATAATCACCTGGAAGAGGGGTCCGGAAAGAATCACACCTGTTTTCTGCTGAAATAGAGGTTCGTCAGTGCCACCGTCGAGGTGCACACGATCAGGAGAAACGAGATGGCATTGATCACCGGTGTGCTGCCGTCTCTTACCTGGAGGTACAGATTGATGGGCAGCGTCGCCTCGGGCCCCACGAGAAACAGGGTGGTGTTGAAGTTCTCGAACGACATGAGAAACGCCACCGCAGCGCCGCTTATAATAGCGGGCCGGAGGAATTTCAGCGTGATGTACCAGATCACCTCGAAGCGGTTGGCCCCGAGGTTCATGGCCGCCTCCTCCAGGGTGCGGTCGAACTTCTTGAGCCGCGCGGACACGATCAGCGT
>JAFGTK010000357.1 GCA_016934135.1 Deltaproteobacteria bacterium
AGTTCTCTAAATTCCATTCGATTCACTCTCAGGTGGTGTTTTAAGTATGCTGGACATGCCGTAACGGGAAGTTACTGTGTGTTCTTTTGATATACCCTGAGATTCCTTTTCTTTTTTTATTCTTCTCTCTAATTAGTTATTATAATATTAGGTTATAGCATTCCAAAAAGCAAGGTCTTATTTTTCACATGCACCCCGGGGCAGGCAGCCCGTGGATAATGATCGATGCTCAACAGATATTCCTTCTCTGTTCATGCATTATCCCGCATTGTGCGTTAGAGAAGGAATAAACCCTGTGTGAGCGGCTTCAGCCGCGATAACGCTACAACCTTGAGAAATAGAATCGCGGCTGAAGCCGCTCACACAGAACAAGGCCATGTGAGGATAGATACTATGAACTTATTCAAATGCAGAATGTGGGATTATAGGCTGTGGATTATTTTATGAGTTCATGCCGGTGTAAAAGTATGGTATGTGCCCTTTCGCACGAATGTTCAGGGCAAGGTTCCTGACTGGGAATGCATCAGCGCAGAGAAGGGGAGGTGGATAAATCATGACGCCGCATGTTATCGGGGTGATATTTGCCCTTACGTCCGCCGTGGTGTGGGGCACCGGCGATTTCAGCGGTGGAGTGGCTACCCGGATACAGAACCAGTTTCAGGTTCTTTTTCTCATGACAGTCCCTGGTATCGTAGTACTTGTGATCATTGCCGCAGTTATCGGAGAACCCTTCCCATCCCCTGAAGATTCCCTCTGGGCCTTATGTGCGGGTACGTCCGGTGCATTCGGTGTTGCCGCCCTGTATAAGGGCCTTGCGGGCGGCAATGCAGCCACTGTTGCACCCACTGCCGCGGTCATTGGTGCAGGGATCCCGGTGATCTTCAGTTTTTTCTTCCTTGGCATACCCGGTATATCTCATATACTGGGCTTCATCACGGCCGTCTTCGGTATCTGGTTCGTATCGCGCCCTGTCCGCGGCCACGAACAGAAAAATTCCCAGGGACTGATCATGGCGATACTTGCCGGGATAGGGTTTGGGGGATTCTTTACCTTGATTGCCCAGGTGGAGCAGGGGCTGGTGTTTTCACCGCTGGTTCTGGCGAAGACCGCGGCGCTCATCCTCGCGCTTGTGCTCATCTTTTTCCGGCACGATTCTCTGCCGTCACTGCGCAGCAATCCCATCGCGATTATTGCCGGTTTCTTCGATGCAGGGGGGAATGTTTTTTTCCTGCTGGCAAAGCAGTTCACCCGGCTCGATGTGGCGGCGGTACTGGCATCCATGTATCCATCAGTGACCGTGGTTCTCGCCTGTATGATCCTTAAGGAGAAGGTCTCCGTCTCTCAGTGGGGGGGCGTTTTTCTGTGTGTAATCGCCATTGCACTCATCGGGATGTGAGGTGCTCCGGACAGTAAGAGTTTGATATCAAAATAGAATCAAAGAGTTATCCGCCGTGGCGGACAGTTTATGGAATGACATCATAAAAACATCTTGACATACAGCTAAAGAAAACCGGACGTTTTGCCATCCTCAATGCATTTCTTCGGGAAGCTCTACTGCTCTGTTATCCCGGTGAATTTCGCCCCGGCACAGGGAAATGAATACGCCTATGACGCACAGGAGGCTGAAGATGATGAATGTGGTGTGCATGCTCTTCATAAATGCAGGGTAGGTGTGCACTGCAATGGGTTCGTCCCCGATGTACAGGGAGAACAACAGCAGCACGGTTGCCATGCTGATCATCTGTCCTGAAAGCCTCATGGTGGACAGGACCCCTGAAGCCACCCCGTAATATCTTTTTTCCACCGAAGACATAACGGCATTGCTGTTGGGAGAGGAAAACAGCGCATACCCGATCCCCATGACGACAAGGATGCCGACAACAGCTGCAAGACTTGTATCCTCGTTCAGAAAGATGAGCCCGAAAATGCCCAGTGACGTGAGTGACATCCCCCCTGAGACAAGCAGACGTGGCTCCACACGGTCGGAAAGGCGGCCTGCCGAAGGGGTCAGAATGGTCATGAGCACAGGGTATACCATCATGGTGAATCCTGCCTCTTCGGGGCTGAGGCCCTTGATATACTGGAGATAGAGACTCAGGAGAAAGATGAGCGCGAAGGAGGCGCAGTAATGAATCATGGCCGCAAGGTTTGAAAGGACAAAGAGACGGTTTGTACTGAAGAGGTTGATATCCAACACCGGGTGTTTTGTTTTCTGCTCCCACTTCACAAATATGACAAACCCCGCTGCAGACCCGCAGACAAGCCACAGTCCGGAAGGAGTCGGCATGATGGAAAGTCCGTATATCAGTGCTACCAGGGTAAGGCCGTATACTATGGAGCCGAAATAATCGAGATCTTCCCCCCTGGCATCCGCCCATTCCCCCTTGAGAGAGGCAATGGTGAGGCAGACCAGAATTGCCCCGACAGGGGCCGTGATGAAGAATATGCTCCTCCATCCCAGATACCCGGTGAGCATTCCGCCGATCAGCGGGCCCATGGAGAGCCCCAGATAGATTGCGGCTATGTTGATCCCTAAAGCCCTGCCCCTTTCGTGAGGAGGAAATACAGACGTAATGATGGCCATTGACGGGCCTGCCAGCATGGAGCATGAAACCCCCTGGAAGAAACGCAGGGTGATGAGTGTCACGGCATCCGGTGTAAGCGAGAGCAGACCTGTGGTAATGGTGAATGATACCAGGCCGATGATAAAGATCCTTTTTCTGCCATAGATGTCGGAAATGCGGCCGATGGGCAGCAGGCAGACACCTGTGCCAAGCAGGTAGGACGTAGCCACCCAGTTGAGCATGACGGCACTGACGCCAAAGTCCG
>JAFGTK010000078.1 GCA_016934135.1 Deltaproteobacteria bacterium
ATCATCGATAAGGCTATCGGCGAGGTCCTGGAGCAACGCAGCGCAATGCTGCGCGGAGAGGTGCAGTCATGATTGTGCGCAAACTGGATGAGATTATCGGTACCCCTCGTGATGTCAGGGCACCCAACAACAACTGGGTGAGCCGCAGGCTGCTGCTCAAAAACGACCAGATGGGGTTTTCAATGCATGAAACCATCATATATGCCGGCACCCAAACCCATATCTGGTATACCAACCACCTCGAAGCGGTCTACTGTGTAGAGGGAAGCGGAGAAGTGCAGACCCTTGCTGACAAAGAGGTTCACAAGATAGAACCCGGTACCTTGTATGCCCTGGACAGGCACGATGAGCACCTGCTGCGGGCATTTGAGGACATGCGGCTGGTATGCGTGTTCAATCCGCCGCTTGTGGGCGATGAGATTCACCGTGAAGACGGCTCGTATGCCCTGAGCGAGGAATCGTAATAATCTTCTTTATGAGGATCAATGCACATGGCTAGGGCGGAAGAGGTTATACCTCCGGTTGTTCTGGACAGGGGACCATCCCCGAGGGCTCGTTTCGGGTTCGTGATCCTGGCAGGCGATGAAACCAGCGAACCGGACCTGTACGGCATGGCGCCGCCGGGAGTGGGGTTTCATTTCAGCCGCATCGAATCTCCGGGCTTTATAACCGCGGAGACTCTCTCAAGCCTCATGCCGGATATGGTACGGGCAGCATCACTCATTCTGCCGGCCAGGGGCGTCGATGCCGTATGTTTCCATTGTACGTCCGGCGGAGTCCTCATGGGTGAGGATAATGTCAGAAAACAGCTTGCACGGGCCTGTCCTGGTGCTGTGCCGACCACGGTTGTTTCTGCGATTAACCATGCCCTTGAGGTTCTGAACATCAAGGCCTTTTCTCTGCTCACGCCGTATACAGATGATATAAACGATGCCTTTGTATCCTATTTTACTGGTCATGGATTTCAGATACCGAGGATACAGGGGATGCAGTTCAAGACCGACCCGGAGATTGCCGGGGTGAGTCCGGAGACCATTGTCGAATGGGCACAATATTCAGATCACGATGATGCCGAAGCCCTGCTCATCAGTTGTACCGGGCTGCGCGCATCAGGACTTGTCAGTGAACTGGAAGAACGCCTCGGAAAACCTGTTTTGACGAGCAACCAGGCCGCACTCTGGCACATGATGCGTACAGCAGGCCTGGATGATCACCTTGAGGGTTTTGGAATGTTGTTTGAACACTAGCTGATAAAGATGAACATATCAAGATGAGACGAGGATGAGAATATGGAACAGAAGATAACCTGTAAGTTCGGAGGGAGTTCCCTGGCAAACGCAGATCAGCTGGAAAAGGTTCGATCCATTGTCGAGGATGATCCGGCAAGGCGGTACATTATCGTATCTGCTCCGGGCAGGGATGAAAATGACAGCGACAAGGTAACCGATCACCTCCTGAACATCGCTACCGAGGGCATCCATTTCCAGGAACAGCAGAAGGGCATTTCTCCAAAGCAGAGTTACGACAGCGTAGTGGCAAAGTTTACCCGGCTGATAAACGGGTGCGGAATAGAGGGTGGCGACCTGCTGTCCGATTTGAAAAACGACCTGAATGCAGGCGGAGATCCGGACACACGCATCGATTTCCTTGCTTCCCGCGGTGAACATTACCATGCAAAGCTCATCAGCCGGTACTTCCAGCACAAGGGCATGCATGCCCGGATAATGCTGCCGGAGGATATCGGGCTTGTCGTGAGCGATGATTTCTCCAATGCCGGGGTTCTGCCCCAGAGCTATGACAATCTGAAAAAGCTCGCCGATCTTGACGGGATCATTGTGATCCCCGGATTTTACGGCATCACGGAACGCGGCGATACAGCAGTCTTTTCCCGCGGCGGGTCTGACCTGACCGGAGGGGAAGTAGCCTATGCAATCAATGCCGATGTATATGAGAACTGGACAGATACTGACGGGGTATACCAGGCAGACCCGAACCTGGTGAGTGAGGCCAGGGTGATTCCCAGACTGACCTACAAGGAGATCAGGCTGCTTTCATCCAAAGGATTCGATGTCTTTCACTTCGATGCCATGATTAACTGCAAGAAGAGGAACATCCCGATCAATATCAGGAATACCAACAATCCATCGGCACCGGGGACCCTGATTGTGTCCGAACGGGTCCCGGAAGAAACCGCTGTTGGCATTGCCCGCCTCGATGACGTGGCGTATATCTACCTGGAAAAGGATGGTCTGGGTGAGGTTATCGGGGCAACAAAGGATGTGCTGGATATCCTTAAAGAACATTCCGTGCGCACCTACCACTATCCTACCGACAAGGATGACCTCGCCGTGCTCGTAGACCAGAACGACCTCATCAGCAATGCAAACATCATCCGTGATGAGATCGAGCAGGCACTGAAGCCCGATGTCCTGGAGATAATCTACAATCTCTCGATCCTTTCCCCGGTAGGCATAGGGATGAAGCACAATCCCGGCATCCTGGCGCAGGCTGCTGCCACTCTTATGGACGAGAATATCAGTATCGAGATTGTAGACCAGGGCCCCGGACAGATCAGCTTTCATTTCGGCATACAGAGCTATTATGCAGACAGTGCCCTGAGATCCCTCTACCGTAGCCTCATCGCCAATGGTGCCCCGAGAATATAATTTCTGTGTGAATGAGAACCGAACTTATGATGTATTACAGGTGTGCCGATATGACATAAAACACAAATACGTCCTCAAGTGGGTTCGTATACATCGGGGAAGAGAATTATGCAAAGACACCGGCGATGGGTTGTAATCTTTTTGATTGGGATAGTTCCGATTGTTCTTTCATGGAGTTCCTGTCTGTACGCCGCCCGCATCTTTATCCTGCACAGTTACGAGAAGGATCACGTGTGCGGTCAGCCTCAGCATGACGGGGTACTTTCCGTTCTGAGGCATGCCGGGTATCAAGAAGGGGAAAACCTTGAACTCGAAGTGTATTTCATGGATACCAAGCAGCGCAACAATACCCCGGAGCTGATCGAGCGCCAGGCCGTTCTTGCCCGAAAACTCATAGATGCGTTCAAACCCGATGTGCTGGTCACGCTCGATGACAACGCCTTTTCCACTGTGGGGCTTGCCTGTGCAGGGGCCGGGTTCCCGGTGGTGTTCTGCGGCGTGAACCAGGGGCTCGATGTGTATAACGCGCGGACACCATTCATGAACACCCGCAAGCTACCCGGACACAACATAACCGGGGTCTTTGAAAAACTGCATGTGAGCGACGCACTGAGGGTGCACAGCCGACTCTTTCAAGGTGTGAAGAAAGTACAGTTCATCGTCGACCGTTCCGTCACCGGCCAGGCAATATCCGAACAGATCAGAAATGAATTAAACACCGATCCTCCGCCATGTGCATGGGGCATGTCGATCGTGGACACCTGGGAGGAATATCAGGAGGAGCTACTTCGCATCAACCGGGACAGTTCCGTCAGTGCGCTTTATCCGGTTGCGACGCTTCTGAAGGACAAAGACGGCCGGTCCTATACTGCCGGAGAGATCATTTCCTCTACGAGGAAGGGTTCCACCAAACCTGAGCTTGCCCTCAATTACATGTTCTCGCGTCTGGGCCTGTTCGGCGGTGCGGCGGTGGATTTTTTTGCCATGGGGAGTCAGGCGGGCAACATGGTAGTCCGGATCCTGCAGGGACAAGACCCGGCAACGATCGCCATCGAGGATGCGCAGCGCTATGCGCTTGCCTTCAACCTGCGAAGAGCTGCCGAACTGGGGATTGATATCCCCAAGGACGTGATTCTTTCAGCAGACGAGATTTATGCGGATTAAACAATAATGACTTATTTCCCCCGGGAGCGATTCTCGCGGTTCTTGTTCGTTTCTCTGCTTATGTTCATGGGGGTCTCACTGACTCTGGTCATGGGAAGTCTGTACTGGATGCTCAGCCGTTCCATGGACAAGGAATTCACCAATGAAATCAGGGCGCGTCAGGCAGAGATAAACATGATCCTGCACGAGCAGTTCACCATGATCGGCTCAAAGCTCAACGAGTTCTCTCTCGACAACGCCCTGCGGGTCAACCTCATGCTGGGCATGGATCAGCGGCTCGAGGAACGGCTCTCGATCAGGTCCACCTTTCCCGAAGGGACCGACGCCATACTTCTGGATCACAGGACGAAACGGTTGTATCCCCACGACAGAGATATCAGCCCGGAACTTGCAAACCACCTGCAGACCATGGCAGAGGCGGATACCATCCAATGTGAACGATTTGTTTCTCTTGACGAGTCTTCCCTGGTGAGCATCTGGTCCGTGCCGGTGGTGCGCAGGGACGAACGCCTTGGCACTGTGTTCGCGGTGTATGATCTTGCCCGGGATTCAACCTTATGGCAACGGATAGTGGGAAACGATGCAGAAGATATTTACCTCCACATGGATGAGGAACTCGTCAATCTGAAAACCCTCGATGTTCTGGATAATCCAGCAGGATCTGCAATGTTCTTTGACACAGGCAATAAAAATCCTCCAGGCATGTTTGTAGTATCCCTGAAGGATTTTCCAACACTATCCTATGTTGTTTCATCAAAACCCCTTAGTGAC